>NZ_QPJF01000015.1:0-96804 GCF_003337665.1 Halanaerobium sp. ST460_2HS_T2 | reverse complement strand
ACAAAAAACGACGATCACAAAAGATATTAAGACTCTCTTTACCATTATGACGGTAAGGATAGTTTTTGCTATTTTAAAAAATGGGGAAACTCATTTTTTTATTTAGCATTGATTTCTTTTTCCGGAGTAAAACTGCAGTAGCCAATCTGATCACTCTTAGCTTTTATTTCTTCCCACATACTATCTGCAATTACATCTTTAGCTGTTGGATAAAGAATATTATTTTCTTTAAAAATATGGTCTCTTAAAGTTACAACTACATATTCTGAATGCATTTTTAACTCTGCTTTAAAACGATCAAATTTCATCTCAGCAGCATTTTCAGCCAGATTCATTATTTCTTCCTTATGAGGCCAGAGATCATCATGCTCCATCCTCATGATTCTGGTTGGACCAGTAACTCCGCTTTTATCAACTTCAGGGAAAAGAGTCTCTTCCTCCCGGGTATGATGTTTTTCTGTATCCAATAGTTTAGCTCCTATTTCTTTTAATTCGCTAAATAATGGATTATCCGCCTCGAATTTTTCTATTTTTTGTATTTCTTTATTAACTTGATCCAGACGATCTAATATTTTTAAGATTTCTTCATGTTCAGAGATTAAAGTACTTAAAGGATGGCCAACAGGCACATTGGTTTTAAGAGCTTTCAGTTCTTCTGCCATTGCTTCAATATGAGCAGTACATAAATGTCTGAGTTCTGTTTCCTCTAAACCTTCATCTATTAACTCCTGTTCAGCTTCAGATAATTCTTTTGCACTGATGCTTTCGATTAATTCCTGGGCCTCTTTTTTTACCTCAACTGTCGCTTCACCACTATTTAATCTTTCTAAAATCTTTTTTAATTCTTCTTTTCTTGTTTCTGCAGCCATTTTTACTGCCTCCTTATATTAATTATATTTAAACTTGAGTAATTTACTATGTTTTAATTATGCCATTAATTTGTCAGGAGTACTATGACATATATCACATAAGTAGTTTAAATTAAAAAAATAATTCTGCTGACTGCTAATGACTGCTAAAATTAGAGCGAAAAATTGTACCTAAAAAAAAGACCTGCCCATAATCTGGGCAGATCTTCAATAGATGTAATTATATTTATGTCCAGGTATCAGATACCTGTAAATATTTTACTCACCAGCCATAATTGCAGCAACATCTTCTTTTGCATTACCAGTTGGCTTAATATCAAACTTATCAACTAATACATTAAGTACATTTTCTGATACAAATGCTGGTAGTGTTGGTCCAAGACGAATTCCTTTAATTCCTAAGGAAAGCAGTGCAAGTAATACCGCTACAGCTTTCTGTTCATACCAGGCTATATCATAAGAAATTGGTAGATCATTGATATCATCAACACCCATAGCTTCTTTAAGCTGGAGAGCAATATAAGCTAAGGAATAAGAGTCATTACACTGACCTGCATCTAATACTCTTGGAATTCCACCTATATCTCCCAGATCTAGTTTATTGTAACGATACTTAGCACAACCAGAAGTTAGTATTACTGCATCTTCAGGTAATTCTTTAGCTACATCAGTAAAGTATTCTCTATCCTTAAAGCGGCCATCACAACCACCCATTACTACAAAACGACCAATATCTCCGTTTTCTACAGCCTCAATTACCTTGTCAGCAACGCTCATCACAGTATTACGAGCATAACCACCAGGGATTGTACCTTCTTCTAGCTGAACTGGAGAATCACAGGTCTTAGCTAATTCGATTAGCTCAGAAAAATCTTTGCTTTCTCCTTCTTTGCGGTCAGGAATATGAGTAACCTCAGGATATCCTGCCATACCTGTAGTAAAGATGCGGTCCTTATATGAATCTTTAACAGGTGTAATACAATTTGTTGTCATTAAGATTGGACCATTAAATGATTCAAATTCTTTATCCTGGTGCCACCATGAGTTACCATAGTTACCAACAAAGTGATCGTACTTTTTAAAGGCTGGATAGGAATTAGCAGGTAACATTTCACTATGAGTATAAACATCTACTCCAGTTCCTTCTGTCTGCTCTAATAACTCTTCCATATCTTTTAGATCATGACCACTAATTAGAATACCAGGGTTATTGCGGACACCAATATTTACATCAGTTGGTTCTGGATGACCATAAGTAGAAGTATTAGCTTCATCTAAGAGAGCCATAGTTTCTACAGCCATCTCACCAGTTTCCATAACTAATCCTACTAAATCATCAACACTCATACTGTCATCTGTTGTAGCAGCAAGACATTTTTGAGTAAATCTATCAATTTCTTCTTTATGCTTTCCTAATACTCTGGCATGATCACCGTAAGCAGCAATACCCTTAAGACCATATGTAGCCAGCTCACGTAAAGATCTAACATCAACATCTTCTGTTTCCAGAACTCCAACATCAGTACCCTTATCATAATAATCGCTTACATCATCGCTATACCAGGTAGCATGCTCAGGAAGATCTCCATCAAATTCTTCACCATGATTTTCTTTATATGCTTTTTCAAATTCAGCCTTAACCTCATCTCTTAAAGCAAAAGCATCGTCAATTAAATCTTCAAATCGCTCAGCATCAAAGTTAGCATTAGTAATTGTAGCAAATAAACCTTCCATAATAAATGGAGCAGTTTTATCTGAGAGGTCAACACCCTCTGCTTTAGCTTTTTCTGCATAAACAGAAATTCCTTTTAAAACAAATACTAATAAATCCTGTAAATTTGCAACATCTGCATCTTTACCACAGACACCTCTTACAGTACAGCCTTCATTTTTAGCTGTTTCCTGACACTGATAACAAAACATAGACATAAATTATTCCTCCTTTTGAAATAAATATATTCTGCAGTATATAATATATTTTTCTGCAGCTAGTAATAAATTTGAATTTCAAGTGCTTTACTCAAGTATTATTATATAACTTTAAATATATTCTTCTATGATATAAGTCACAGAAAAATAATTTTTCCCCTAGATAATAAACACCTGCAGCAGGAATTACTTAAACTCACACTTACAATTATCTATCTGACTATCCAATTGAAATCAAATTTACTCAATCCAATATAGGTAATCTCAATAAATGATAATTCTATAATGCAAAATCTATTTAAATTCCAGCTGCAGGTATTATTGAAATAATTATTTAGTTATTTTTATTTTGAATAGTTAGGTTTAATAGTCTTCTAAGTGATACCACTCAGCATCTTCCAACCATGTATTTGGACGATCTACCATTTCAGTTATGTTATCCATAATTCTTTCGTGTTTCTTTTCTTCTTCTGCCAGTCGTTTAAAGGTCTTTTTGACTATCTCAGAATCTGATTCTTCTGCTTTTTCGGTATAGAAATCATAACTCTTTTTTTCTAACTCAATAGCCTTTTTGTAAACATCAACCTGTTCTTCTGGCATTACATCTTCACCTGTAGGCATATCTTCAGCAATTTTGTCAAAAGCTTCTTTTGCCTTTGGTAAAATGCCAGACTCTACTTCATCAACCTCTTTATTTTCCTTTAACTGACGCACAATATTTTCGTGTTTCTTTTCTTCTTCTGCCAGTTCTAAAAATACTCTTTTTAATTCTTCGTGGTTTGTATTAGCAGCACAGTCTTCGTAAAACTCACGGTTTTCAATCTCAAAATCAATTGCAAAATCATAAATATTCATAATTAAATGCCTCCTTAATATAATTGCTATCCAATTTTAATTCTATAAACTATTAATTTATTGTTTGTTTTAAACCAAATTGAATTAGAATCTTATTTAAACTCATCAATTAAGAATTTTAGATCCTCAACTTCAACATCACGGTCAACTAATGCTTTATCTTTAAGATAGGGAATTCGATCTCTAAAAGTTGGTTTTTCTTCTCGATAGATAATCCCAATTGGAATTTTATCCCCAAATTCCTGAGCTACCTTCATTGCCGCTGCATGGTCTGTTGGGTCATGATCTTCTAATTTATAGACCCTTTTATTATACCACTGATAAGTATTAATTTTATTAAAGGAAACACAGGGCTGAAAAATATCAATTAAGGCATAGCCTTTATGTTTTTTGGCTTCCTTAATCATTTCTTTAAGGTGCTCACGATCTCCAACACTACTGCGAGCAACAAAACTAGCCTTCATTCCAACTGCAAATTCCACTGGATTAAGAGGCTCAGCATTAACTCCATGAGTCTGAACCGGAGTTCTTAATTCTTCCAGACTTGTTGGTGAAGCCTGACCTTTTGTTAGTCCATAAATCTGGTTATCATGAACAAGATGAATAATATCTGGATTACGTCTTATATTATGCAGAATATGATTTCCACCTTCTCCATAACTACAGCCATCACCTGATTCTACAATCACTGTCATCTCAGGATTGGCCACCCGCATTCCAATCGAAGGCGGTAAAGAACGTCCGTGAAGTCCATTAAAACCATTAACTTTAATATAATGAGGCATCTTTGCTGCCTGTCCAATACCGGTGTACATTGTAATTTCTTCCGGTTTTAAATCCAGCTCAGCTAAAGCATCTGCCAGAGCTGTTCTTAAAGGAAAGTTACCACAACCTGGACACCAGGCAGTTTCGCGGTCAGCTTGATAAATATTTTTATCTACCATTATTTACTCACCTCTTCTTTAAAACGTCTATAAATTTCCTGACCTGAGAAAGGTCTTCCATCATCTTTTAAGATATTATAATCGGCCTTGATTCCTGTCTCACTGCGTACCAGTCTGTCAAATTGAGCCCCGGCATTATTTTCTACAAATACAAGTTTAGCCTCTGTGGATGCCAGTTCTTCTAAAGTCTCTGTGGGCAGTGGCCAGACATCATTAAAAGCAAGATGTCCAATTTCAAATTCATCAGCCAGTATTTTTCTACCTTCTCTTAGTGGACCAGCAGTTGAACCCCAGCCGACCAAAATATATTCAGGAGATTCTGGACCAGTATATTCTGGTTCCAGCAGATCTTCTGCAGCTAATTTTTCCATCTTCTTATTTCGCTTTGCAACCATCTTATCTCTAGTTTCAGCATCTTCAACAATATGAGCATATTCATCATGCTCATCACTATCTAATAAAACTATATTATCTTTAAGCTGGCCCGGATAAGCGCGAGGTGAAATTCCATCTTCAGTAAATTTATAGCGCTTGTATTCCCCTTCAACCTCTGCCGGATCAACTAAATGTCTTTCAATTTTCATATCTGAGGTGTCAATTACTGGAATAGTTTTTGAACCATCACCAATAAACTGATCTGAAAGAATAATAACAGGAATTTGATATTTATCAGCCAGATTCATTGCTCTAAAAGTCTGATAAACTGCATCTTCCTGATCCTTAGGAGCTAAAACCATCAGAGGAAACTCGTCCTGAGCAATATTAACTGCAAAGAGAAGGTCTCCCTGACCGGTTCTGGTTGGTAATCCTGTTGCTGGACCCGGACGCTGAACATCTGCAATTACAATTGGTGTCTCTGTAATTCCAGCCAGACCAACTCCTTCAGCCATTAAAGCCAATCCACCACCTGAGGTTCCTGTCATTGAGCGCATCCCGGCATAGGTTCCACCAAGAGCCATATTAATCGAGGCAATCTCATCTTCAGACTGCTCGACAACTATTCCTAATTCTTCCTGTTTACTGGCTACATAGTGCAAAATTCCTGTTGAAGGTGACATTGGATAAGCAGTATAGTAACTTAAGCCTCCAAGTAATGCCCCCAAACCGACTGCACTGTTACCATCAATCACCATTCTATCTTCTTTTTCACCGAGGTCCTTAAGATTATATAATTGATCTACTGCCTGATAACCCTGTTTTAACAATTCCAGATTATCATCCACCACTGATTCTTTTTTAGCAAAGTGTTCTTTTACTGCCTCTTCAGCCTGATCTGTTGGAAGCCCCATAATTTTAAAGGCTGCACCAACAAAAACTGTATTGACTGCACGAGGATTAACCTCTTTTGCCAGTCCTTTGGCATCAATATATACCATTTCATCTTTATCAGATTCAACTTCAGATAGAATTGTTCCATCTTCGTTCATTTCTGAATTGTGAATCTCAACACTTTCTTCATTTAGAGCTAAAAGTAAATCTATTCCCTCATCAGGTCCTTCAACTTTTTCATCACTTATTCTAATCTGCATAAAGTTATGGCCACCTCTAACACGTGACATATAGTCTTTAGTACTGAATAAGTAATAACCATGACGAGAAAAAGTTTTGGTCAGCATTGCTTCTACTGTTTTTAAACCCTGACCTGCTTCGCCAGCAATTACAATGTTAAAATCCAATCTTATTACCTCCTTTGCAAATTCCAAAATCTTATCTTTTTAGACAAAAATTAATTGATACTCTCTGTCTAATATATATTATTCAAGAGAAAGCTGGTAAGTCCTGCTTATGACTGGAAATATTTTGCCTCCATTTTATCAAAATTTAGATTTATCAAATACTAAAAATGATTATTATTACTGACAGCAGAAAGCTCCCTGTTAAAATTATTTTAATAGGAAGCCCTCCAAAAAATCTAATATTTGATTTGAATTATTGATTTAATTACTTCTAAAATCAGCCGGTCTTTTACTGCTGTAATTAAAGTGATAATCCAGTGCCTGAATTATTCTTTTTACGGCCTTGCCATCTCCATAAGGATTTACAGCTGCTGCATATTTATTATATTCTTTACTATCAGTTAAAAGTTTTAAACTCTGCTGATAAATATCATTATATTCTGTACCAATTTTAATAACTGTTCCCGCTTCTACAGCCTCTGGTCTTTCGGTGGTATCTCTTAAAACTAAAACAGGTTTGGCTAAAGAAGGAGCTTCTTCCTGAATCCCACCTGAATCAGTAAGTACCAGATCGACCCTTGCCATCAGGTTGGCGAAAGGTAAATAATCTAAAGGTTCAATTAAATGTATCTGCTTATTATCTGCCAGCATTTTTTTCGATAATTCTCTAATTACAGGGTTTAAATGCACAGGAAATATAACCTCTAAATTACTAATCTGTTCTGTTAGATCCCTAACAGCCTTAAAAATATTTTTCATTGGCTGTCCTAAATTTTCTCTTCGGTGAGCTGTCAGTAAAATAAGTTTCTTGTTTTTATAATCAAAGTTTTTTAGTAACTCATTTTCAAAAATATAATTTTTATCTACTACAGAAAGTAAGGCATCAATAACCGTGTTCCCTGTTACAAAAATTTTACTTTCTGAAGTGTTTTCAAGCAGTAAATTTTTTCTAGCCCTTAAAGTAGGTGCAAAATTAAGATCAGCAAGTACCCCCGTTAACTGGCGGTTCATCTCTTCCGGGAAGGGAGAGTATTTATTATGAGTTCTTAAGCCTGCTTCTATATGAGCAATATCAACTTGATTATAAAAAGCGGTGAGAGCGCCAATGAAAGTTGAAGAAGTATCTCCATGAACCAGCAGAAGATCAGGGTTTTCCTGACTCAAAATTCCATCAAGTTTTTTAATTATTCGGGCAGAAAGACCACTTAATGTCTGTCTATCCCGCATAATATCTAAGTCATAATCTGCTTTTAGTTTAAAAAGCCTCATTACCTGATCCAGCATTTCTCGGTGCTGAGCTGTTACTGTAATTATCAGTTCATAATTTTCTTTTGCCTGGAGGGCTTTGAGCAGAGGAGCCATCTTAATAGCCTCTGGCCTGGTTCCGAAAACTGCCATTATTTTTTTCTTCATTGTTAGCCCCCTAATAACCCATTTCCTTTAAAAGTCTGGCGAGCACTGCCAGTCTTTCTCCAATAAGTTCACCATCATTTTTTAGAGCATCATCAAATAATTTAATGTCTTCATCAAGATTCGGATTATCTTCTGCTACTGCAACTGTCATTGCATCACCCTGAAGCCCCACTCTATCCAATTGTGGATTTTCTTTGTCATATAAATTATCATAACGATAGGCCTCCCTAAAATGTTTGGAAGTTCTGGCAACTAAAATTGCAAGATCAAGCACTCGATGTAGGGGTAATTCTTCAGACTGTCTGGACCATTTATTTCCTGTATGCCGCCAGACTTTGGCGGAAATATCTACTTTTCCTCGATCATTCCACTGAGCCAGGCCTAAAGAAAGTCCTTTAGCATCAGAATCATAAGCTTTTCTGCCATCAATATTTTCATAATTTTCGCAGACTATTACCGGCTTGTGTTTTAAACTGGTTGGTATTTTCATTCTATTTACCTCCTATTGTTTTTACTAATTTAGTAATTTACTAATTTACTAGTTAAGTATAGATCTTTTTTTTCTTTTTGTCAATACTTTTAAAAAATAAAAAAACTGAAGTAGTTAATCACTTCAGTTAAATAATTTTATTCCAATCTATGATTTTGACTGCTGCCCGGTCTCTCAATCAAATGTTTCCAGTATTTTTGCGGCATAAACTGCTGCTGTACTTTGCGATTTCTACGATTTTTAATACTGACTGCAGAAAAGAAGGCCCGCCAGAGATCCTGAACCTCTGTTTCTTTTTGAGAAAGTTCAGGTTTAAAATCTTTTTCTAAATCAATTAAAAGCCATTCTTTATCCTCTGCTGAATAGATAACTGCCTCTTCTCTTTTTAAATCATGAATTATCCAGTTCATGGTTGAAAACCTATTTTTAAAATGAGGGGCCAGCAGAACTAAAGTTTTATAATCAGGCTCAACTGCTGCATAATATTTGCCCCCGGCAGCTTCCTGGAGACGAATCAATCCCTTTAAGCGATGACTTTCGTGTCTGACTTTATGAGCCAAATCCTGTACCTGTCGCACATAATTTTTAGTCAGATATTGATCCACTTTCTCACCCACTTTAAAACCCATAAACAGATAACGAAAAATATATAATTCTAATTTTTCTGTTTCCGAAAGATAGGCATGAAAAATATTATTAAGAGCCTGTACTGAAATGTGATTTTTTATTTGTTCTGAGAAAAAAGCAGCTTTATCAATATCTGTTATAATTGTTTTTGTTTGATAAAATAAATCATCTCTGAAATCTGTTTGAGATAAAATTTTTATCGGAGCCTCTCTCTGCTTAAAAGCCAGATAAAGTGCTGTCATTAAGCCCTGATAACTGCCATCATAAATATAGACCTTTTTCTCATAATTATTGGAACTCATATTTACCATACCTCATTCAAAAAATTTATTTTACTAAATTAAAATCCCATTCTTTTGCCTCGCTTTTGGTTGAATTAAATAACGACATCTGCTCAGCTTCTTTTTCAGCCAATCGACTGTAAATAACTTCACTCTCAAAAGGAACAGCTGCTGCATATTTTCCATTACAGGTGATAAAGAAATTTGCTCTTTTTAAAACAATTCTCATCTTTTTTAAATTATAATGGGTCAATTTTTTTTCTCTTCTGGCTTTAACAATCTTGGCAGCCGAGCGGGGTCCAATTCCCGGTACTCTAAGCAGCATCTCATAATCGGCTGTGTTAACTTCTACTGGAAATTTATCTAAATTATTTAGAGCCCAATCTGCTTTAGGATCAATTTTCAGATCAAAATTTTCTCTGCCGGGTGTTAATAATTCGCCGGCTTTAAAACCATAAAATCTTAAAAGCCAGTCCGCCTGATAAAGTCGATGCTCGCGCTTTAGTGGTGGCCCGGGTAAAGCTGGCAGCAGAGAAGAATTATTAACTGGTAAGTAGGCAGAATAATAAACTCTTTTTAAATTAAAGTGATCATATAATCCTTCTGACAGAGAAATAATCTGTCTATCTGATTCTGGACTGGCACCAACAATTAATTGAGTTGACTGACCTGCCGGCACAAACTTCTCTTTTTGCTTATATTTTTTACGTTCAATAATATTATTTTCTATACCAGCACCAATCCCTTTCATTGGAGCAAGAATTCCAGCCTTCTTTTTTTGAGGAGCCAGCTTTTCCAGACTGCCTTCACTGGGAAGCTCAATATTTACACTCATTCGATCCACCAGCAGTCCTGCCTGATAAATCAATTTAAAATCTGCTCCAGGAATTGCCTTTAAATGAATATAGCCCTGATAATTATGTTTATTTCTCAGCAGCTGAACAGTTGTGAGCAGTTGTTCCATTGTCCAGTCTGGACTTCTATTAACAGCCGAACTTAAAAAAAGACCTTCAATATAATTACGCTTATAAAAATCAACGGTTAACTGGGCCACCTCTTCCGGCGTAAATGAAGCCCGTGAACGGTCATTGCTGACCCTATTAACACAGTATTGACAGTCATAAAGACAATAATTTGTAAATAAAATTTTAAGCAGTGAAACACAGCGACCATCATCTGTCCAACTGTGGCAGATACCACTGGCTTTAGTATTACCAAGACCTGAACTATCTCCCCGACCACTGCTGCCGCTTGAAGAACAGGAAACATCATATTTAGCTGCATCACTTAAAATTTCAAGCTTTTTTTGAAGCTCCATTATTTTCACATTCCTTTGATTCAAAAAATTTATTTAATTATATTATAATACAAAATAGCAAATAATTCAAACAAACGTTTGCAAAAAGACAAAAAAATACCGCCCACTGAATTTATCCAGTGAACGGTTTTTAATTTAAACTATTCAAGTTTAAGTCTATTTTAATACCACAGCAGCTTCAGGCCCATTTACTCTAAAGGTAAAGGTTTCTAAAAAGAATAATTCTACCTCATCATCATTTCTATCTTCAAAACCTAAAGAAATATCCTGGCCAACTGTCAGTTCAAAATCTCCACCACGCTCAGAAATCAATAATCCTCTGTTGCCCAGATCAGGTACTAAAACAGCACCATTATCAACCATTTCTTCAACCTTACGTTTAAGTGGATAACCCTTATCATCCAATTCATATAGTAGAGAATAAAGTTCAGGACCAAGAAGTAAACGTTTAGTGCCTCCAACACTCTTTTCTTCAAATAAAGTCAGCGCTCTTAAGAGTCCAGAAATTAACTCTTTTTCACCTCCGGAAACACTAACTTCTTCATATTCTGATGCTTCGACAATACCTTCAATATTAACTTCATCTAGACCATAAAATACTGCCTTATTTTCTGCCTTTGCCAGTTTAGAGGCAGCATCAATCAGATTATCTGTATCAACATCTTCTGCTCCCCGGGCTAAGGCTTCGATTTCGCTGAGTTTCATTGTAAATGGAACTTTCAATTCCACTAAAGGGAGGACCTCTCTAGTAGAATAAGTTACTCCTTCAACATCTTCAATACCTACGGGACTAAAACGACCGGTATTAATTGAAGAAAGTTCTAAACCTTTGGGTCCCAGGAAATCAACCTCTTTTCGAGCTTTCAATTTCTGACTCAGTACATCAGTTGCTTCTTCATCTAAAAAATTCCATGCTTCTTCCGCAAATGGTGCCAGTGAGCGTTTTAAAATATCCATTTATTCTCCTCCTCTCATATTGCCTAAACCAAGTGATTTACTGGAAGCAGGAGCTTCTTCAGCTTCTCCTCCATCTTCAGTTTCACCCTCTTCTTCTATTTCAGTTATCTTTGCTGTTTGAAAAAGGAAAGTTCTTAACATTTCGTCCCAGACAGGATTATTTCGACGCAGCCATTCCAGGCCCATGCAGGCATGTTCGATTTCTTCATCACGATTATGTTCCACAATTGCCTGTACATCGGGATCACTAGTTGCCTCAGCCCGCTGGTTATACCAATCAACTGCTTCTAACTCTTCGATTACACTCTTAATAATACGATGATAATCAATCGCTTCTTCAGATAATTTTTCCGCTGGTTCATGATATTCGCTCATAAATCTGACCTCCCTTTAATTTTTAACACATTAATCTAAATTATAAATTGATATTCATTCTCAAATTAATTATATATTTTTCCACTGTATAAGTCAAATTTTTACTCTGTCGAAAAATGTCAATTAAGACTGCAGAATAGTAATCATAAGAGCAGACTTTAACTTCTAATCCAATTTTAATCAGGCATTAAGTGAACCTTCTCCAAGATCCAGAGCAGCTTCGTGAACAACCTCTGCTGTTGTCGGATGAGCATGGATTGTTTCTCTTAAGTTTTCTGCGGTTAAACCTAAATTTACCGCCAGAGTCAGTTCGGCAATTAAATCACTGGCTTCAATCCCAATAATTGCTGCTCCAATAATCCTGCCTTTATCTTTTTCTGTAATTAACTTAATTTTACCCTCTCTCTCCCCCATAGCCATTACTTTACCACTGGCTGCAAACGGAAAACTTCCAATTTCATAATCAATACCTTTAGCTTTTGCCTCTTTTTCACTCAAACCAACGGTTCCCACTTCAGGAGAAGTAAAAATAGCCCCTGGTACAGCTTTATAGTTCATTTTTTTATTCATTCCCATAATATTTTCTACTGCTACAACACCCTGGTGAGAAGCAACATGTGCAAGGAGTATTTTATCTGTAACATCTCCAATAGCATAAATTCCTTCAATATTAGTTTCCATTTTATTATTGACCTGAACAGCATTTCTTTCAGAAATAGTTTCAATACCAACATTTTCGAGTTGAAGTCCATCCGTATATGGTCTGCGGCCAACAGCCATCAGTACTTTTTCTGCTTTAGCAGATTTTTTCTTTTCTTTTTGCTGATAAACAACCTCATAACCAGCATCTAATTTTTTAATTTCTTTTACTTCCGCAGAAGTTTTAACACTAATCCGTCGTCGCCTGGCAGAACGGTTAAGCTCTGCAGCAATCTCAGTATCAACTCCATTTATCAGCTGATCTAAATATTCAATAACAGTTACATCAACCCCAAAATTACGAAAGATAAATGCAAATTCCATACCAATAATTCCACCACCGACAATAACCATTGACTCCGGTAACTTTTCTAGATCAAGAGCAGCCCGGCTGTCCAAAATGCCTTCCAGCCCAGCTCCCGAAATTGGAAGCGAAGCTGCTTTTGACCCGGTAGCAATTATAATATTTTCAGCTTTAATTTCAAATATCTCAGTATCTTTTTCGATTCTAATTGTATTTTGATCAATAAAAGATGCCAGACCATCTATCCTATCTATTCCACTTTTCTTCAGTAGATGATCAATTCCTCGCACCAGGCGTTTTACTATTTTATCTTTTCTTTTTACTACTGCTGGAAAATCAAGTTCTGCATTTTCGACTTTAATACCATAATCAGCTGCATTCTTAATATCAGCAAATACTTCAGCCGAACGGACAAAAGACTTAGTCGGGATACATCCCCAGTTTAAACAGGTCCCTCCCAGAGCTTCTTTCTCAATCAAAACAGTGTCCGCTCCCAGCTGGCCGGCCCTTAAAGCAGCAGTATAACCACCAGGTCCGCCTCCAATAATTGCAATTTTATATTTTTTTTCTGCCATTTTTTCAGCTCCTTATATTAATTATTGAAAATAGTCCGTAGTCTGATAGATAGTTATCTTAATTAATCTTCCTGATAAATATAATCTCTGGTCAGCGGTAAATCAATATTTTTCCCTTTAGAAAAGAGCAGCTGATGAACAGAAGTTGAAGCATATCTAAAAGTAAATACGACTCCCATTAAAAATGTTCGCCACATTCTATAAAAATTTTCATCAAATTTTTCTTTAACCTCATTTTCAACTTCTTCATAATTATCCAGCCATCTTTCTGCAGTCAGAGAATAATGATATCCGATATCTTCAACATCCAAAAGATGAAAATTGTTTTCAGGTAACTGCCAGACAATTTCCCTCAAAGAAGGGATATAGCCCCAGGGGAAAATATACTTCTGCAGCCACGGATGTGCTGGCTGTTCTTTTAAATGGGTAATAGAATGCACCAGTGAAAGCCCTCTGTTTTTTAACATCTTATCAACCGCCTCAAAATAAAGCGGAATATTTTCTTTACCGACATGCTCAAACATACCCACACTTACTATTTTATCAAATTTTTGATCCTCTTCTGCCAGTTTCCGATAATCCTGTCTTCTGATTTCCACTCTGTCAGCCAGACCGGATTCAGCAGCTCTTTTTTTGGCTTCAATTTCCTGTTCTTTACTCAGAGTAATTCCCATAACCTCTACCCCATATTTATCCGCGGCTCGCAGGGCAAGCGATCCCCAGCCACAGCCAATATCAAGTAATCTTTCCCCAGATTTTAAATTTAATTTTTTTAAGACATGATCAATTTTTTGCAGCTGTGCCTCTTTAAGTTCATCATTTTCATTTTTAAAATAAGCACAGGAATAGGTCATAGTATCATCCTGCCAGAGCTTAAAGAAATCATTGCCTATATCATAATGTTCTCTAACTCCCTCTTCTTCTTCTTCGGGAGACTCAGAAGTTTGGAAATCAAGCACTCGATCTATTTTATGCTTTTCAATCTCCTCCATTAGTTCAAAAACATTATCACCTGCTGTTTTAATCAACTTTTTGATATCGCCCTCAAAATTAATTTTTTCTTCCATATAAGCTTCAGCAAGTTTAAGCTGAGGACTTTTTCTAATTTCATTTAAACTTAGTTTCTCTGCAAAAATAATTTTAAAAGCAGACTGTTCCTTAAATTCCGGATTAAAAACCTTTGTCTCTCCATCCCAGTATTCAATTTCAAACTTTTGACCTTCAACTCGTTTAAAAACAGCATTCAGAATTTTCTTTGTCAGCATTTTTATACCTCCTGTGCAGTTTTTGAGTTAGATATCAATCTCCATATTTTTGCAATAATCATAACCAAGTTCATATAATTCCTGACTGTACTTTGTATTTAAAATATTATACTCCTCAATCCCGGTCGGTTCAATATAAACATCTGCCTTTTTTCTGAGCTCCATTGCATTTGCAACTGTTTTTAGTTGAAAAGTTCTAACCGCGATATCTGTTATACTTTCAATTTTTTCTTCCAACTTTACTGGCATCACATTAACTGCTATTATTTTGTCACATTTATTGAGCAGTGGATTAACCGGTAAATTTTCAAACAAACCTCCATCAACATAAAGATCTCCATTAATTTCAACCGGAGAAAAAAGTACTGGAATTGAAGAAGAGGCCTGAATTATTTTAATCAAATCTCCCTGATTAAAATATTCCATTCTGGCTTTTTCTAGATTTGCAGCCCCAACATAAAAGGGGATTTTTAAATCTGCAAAGATTCTAACACCAAGTGATTTTTCTAAGTTTTCTGTCATATTATCCAGTGTAAAAATTCCACGATTAGGAATACTCAATTTAGCAAAATCAAAAAAATCACTTTCATTAATTAGTTCCATCGCCTCTTCGGGTCTTTTACCTGCTGCAATAAAGGAACCGACTATTGCTCCAGCACTGACCCCGGCCAGCAAGTCTGGTTTAATTCCTTTTTCTTCCAGTGCTTTAAGTACTCCCAGATGAGCAAACCCCTTAACTCCTCCCCCGGACAGGGCAATTCCGACAGTTGGTGGCATAAAATCATCCTTTCTTTTTATTTCTATTTTAGAAGGAGATAACAAATACAATTATTAAAATAAACTTCTAATATCTTCAACTGCATAATTCAAATCGGAAACTAGATCAGTAAAAATATCCATTATATTTTCCAGCTGCTGATAAAGTTGTGGATCAGCAATTTTTCTTTTTTCTCTGGGTTTTTCAATTTTTATCTCTTTTTTTATTCCTTCAGCCTCAGCGGCAAGAATATAAATTCGATCAGCAAGCAAAAGAGCTTCTTCGGGATCATGTGTGATCAGGAAAATTGTAATACCGCTCTCAGACTGAATTAAACTGATCAATTTTCTTAAATTAACTTTTGTTTTCATGTCCAGAGACTTAAAAGGTTCATCCAGAAATACTAAATCAGGTTTTACTGCAAAAGCTCTAATTAACTCCAGACGCTGCTGCATTCCTCCTGATAATTCATGAGGATAAGCATCTTTAAAATCTTCCAGTCCTGATAAATTAAAAAGTAAATCTCTTAATTTTGTTTCGTTTTCCAGACCATAATTTTTTTGAACAAAAATTAAATTTTCAACAGCTGTTTTCCAGGGCAGGAGTCTCGGGTTTTGAAAAACATAGGCAAAACGGGGATCATTATTTTTTTCTACTCTGCCTGAGTCTGCTGATTCGAGGCCTGAGGCAATACGAAAAATAGTTGTTTTACCACTGCCAGAAGGACCAAGAAGACAGCAAATTTCGCCCTGATTGACTTCTAAATTTAAATCTTTTAAAACTCTTAATTTCTGATAGGACTTATTGATACTTTTAAGCTCTAAAATCTTATTTTTTTCAGTCATTTTTCCACCTGCTGACATAATCTTTTAATTTCTCTAAAAGATAATATTCTACAAATAGCATAAATAATATCAAAATAATTGTCCAGGCAAATAAACGATCAGTCGCCATCAACGAATTTGCACGACTGAGCTGATACCCAATCCCACTTGAGGAAGCAATAAATTCTGCAAAAACTGAAGACTTCCAGGCAAATGCAAAAGCTATACTCAAAGCGGAAACCAATGCCGGCAGTAATGATGGTAAATAGATTTCTTTTAAAATTCTAAACCGAGGAGTAGAATAAGCCTCTGCCATTTCGATTAGATCAGTATTCATCTCTTCAAGCCCCTGAAAAATATTAACAAAAATAACAGGCAGTGAAACAATAAAAATTAAAAATATAGGAGTTAGATCATCAGCAACTCCAAACCAGACAACCGCAAGAGAAACCCAGACAACCGGTGGTGTAGCCTGAATAATTGTAATTAAAGGTCGAAATGTTTGCCGCATTAAAGAAAATCGATGCAGTAAAAGTGCCAGAATAATTCCGATCACCACGGCACTACCATAAGCAATTATTGTTCTTCTTAAAGTTATTAAAAAGCTCTTAACTAAAATACCAGAAATCGCTATTTCTTTTAAAGCCTGATAGCTATCTCCAATCGAGGGCAGGATGAGGCTGTTAAGTCCAGCTGCTCCCCTGTCCCAGATTAGAAAAATAATTATTAATAAAAACCAGAATGGTTTAATAATAAAATTCTTCATCGGGCATACTTCCACCTATTAAGTCCGGATACATTTTCAGCATTTCTCCAAAATAAAGTTCCGTTAGCTCACTGCTTTCTGAGTCAGGATATATATTCAGATTAATTCTGCTGTAAGATTTTTTTAATATAGGTGCTGGCATCCCAAAATGTCGGGAGGCAAGCTGAGCTGCAGCTTCTGGATTATTATTAACCCAATTTATGCCCTGTTTATAATAACCGTCGATAATATCTGTAAACTGAGGATATTCACTGGCAAATTTTCCATTTACGAACAGAGCTACAAAAGGAATTCGATCATCTCCATGAATTTTAGCCCATTCTTTTTGAATATCCATTGAGATTTCTGCACTCTTACGTTTAGCCAGGCTTACTGTTACCAGTGGTTCGGGTAAAATAATAGCATCAAATTCTCCTGCCATAAATAATTGAGCAGCACCAGGCAGGGGCCGATAAACCAGATTAAGTTCTGTCTCAGGGTCGACTCCATTTTCAGCTGCCAGATAGCGGGCCAGAAAATCTAAAGGACCTCCCTGAAGCGGTAATACAAGATCTTTTCCTTTTAAATCCTGCCAGTTATCTGCCTTAAAACCATCTGTTAGAAGATAATCGATTCCCCAGGTATTAATATTTAACATTTTTAAATCAATGCCACGATTATAGGCATTAGCTCCCAGATTAGAGCCAGTTATTAAAAAATCAATATCATTCTGAGCTAACAAGGAAATTCCTCGCTGATGATCAGAAGAAAGATTAATCTTTAAATCAACAGCTTCCGGTAATTCGGCCTTTTCCTGCATCCATAAAAACGGAAGTGCTGCCGGAACAGTAGGAGCCTGAATATTTATCTCCTTTGCTGCAGCAGGTAGAACCGCCAGGACCATTATACTTAAAAGTAAAATTAATGTTAATAATTTCTTTCTCTTTAACATAATTATTCCTCCCTTATGCCTGTTTCTTTTTATTTGTGTTCATTTATGTGCACGTACCGTGTACCACCCGGTTTTTGTTGTTTTTTGTCTAAAACACCCTTTTTTCGACTAATTGCGACACAAACCGGGTGGTACACGGCACCTGTACGTTAATCGTTAAGCAAGCCCTGAATAATGACTTCCGAAGCTTCTTCCTCATCTAAACCACGAGCCATTAGAGTCTGAAGCTGGGTGCTGTCCACACTACCAATTGCAGCCTCATGGGTAACTTTTGCCTCCGGATGACGCACATCTACTATTGGAATTGCGCGAGCAATTGCTTGATCTTTAATAATTTCTGTACAATCAACATGGCCCATTGCTTCAGCAGCATCTGCGGTAAGTTCATTATAGATTTCAGCTTCAGCCTGGTCTTTAATTGCTATTTTGGAGTCTAAAATTCCGCGAGCTGACTCACCTTTTAGATGGGCAGCTTCTCGAATCTTAATCAGATCGTCCTGCTGACCACTAATTCGAGCCAGCATTTCTACAGTTCCATGTTCGGCAATATTTGCCTCATAATCAAAGTCTATTTTACCAACTCTGCCTTTCAGCAAATCAAATTTGGTTACTAGTTTTCCATAAGGTTCAACATTAATATCTGATTTTGCTATTACTTCTACCCCACCATTCTCACCATGGAAATGATGTTCCTTATAAATATAACTTCCGCCAGCTGCTATATTAATCACTGCATCCATTATATGCTGGACCTTAACAGCATTCGGAAAAACACAATCAGCTCTTACTTCTACCTGAGCATCTTTCTGTACTTCTACATTCATATCTATTTTTTGGCGGCCCTCTTTGGGTAAAACACCAAAACACATGTGGACAGGATTGGTAATTTTATAACCTTCTTTAACAGTTACTTTTACTTTAACTGTATCATTACTAATTTTATCTGCTTCCACTTCCAGACCTTCAACTGCATGCATTCCTAAAATTTTATCTCTTTCCAAAACCAGATGGGCTACTTCACTGTCCTCAAAAACATCATCCCCACCTGCTTCTTTGTAGGCGTCAACCATCATTTGATAATCATTCATTAACTGGCCACCTCCGTCTCACAATCTTCTTCTTTAGCACAGGGGAAACAAAATGACTTAAAATAGTCACTGATATCTGCTGGATTACCCTGACGGATAATCTCTCCCTCACAAACTAAAGCAGCTCGATCTGCATATTCCAGCATCTCTTCCGAGTGAGTTATTAGAAGAATACCACTGCCGGAATCCTTAAAATAATTAATCATATCAGCTATATTATTTAAGGCGACAATATCTACCCCGGAGTCTGGCTCATCCAATATAATTAGTTCAGGATGCATTAAAATTAAAGAGGCAAGCTCAATTCTTTTTCTTTCCCCACCACTTAAACTTTTATCAACAAATCGGTTCAAATACTGGGCTGGATTAATTGCTACTTTATTTAAAGCATCTTTTAATTTTTCTTCAGTTACTTCTTCTCCCTGGCTTTTTAAACCAAGTGATAGAAATTCTCTTACAGTTACTCCCTGATAACGAGCTGGTTCCTGCCAGGCCAAGGTAATCCCCTTTTTAGCTCTCTCATTAATCGCCAGCTCATTGATTTTTTCACCTTTATATAGCATTTCTCCTTTTTGAGGATGGTAATTATTAATCCCCATTAATGTATAGGCCAGAGTAGATTTCCCACAGCCATTTGGCCCAATTAAAGCAAATACCTCTCCCTTTTCCAGAGAAAATTCCATTCCTTTTAAAATTTCTGCATCTTCAATTTTCAGATGCAGATCTTTAACTTCTAATAATTTCGACATTATATTCCTCCTGTGAATTTAATTTTATTCCTTACCTAAAAATTCGTTAATCTGTGCTGCATGCTTACCTGGAATAATTAAATGATGATTACCAATAGCATCATTCAAGAAATAATCTGAACTCTGGGGTAAAGAAATCTTAAGCTGTGTTCTGCAGGCATTAGGAGAATCCATATTTTCTATAATTTCTCCTTCGGCTACAAAATATTGTTCCAGGCCGGCACCCCCAATTTTAAATACTGTAACCGGACCCTCGGCTAAAATTCCCTGAATTCCAACCCCAATACCAGTTTCAAAATGAGATCTAATTATATAATCCTTACTAATATCAGTAGCTACAGTACAGTGAGCAAATTGTATCTCATCAGTCTTTTTATCTATTGCTGCCGGATTGGCCATAAAAGGCATTTGTCCGGTTAACTGATAGGCTAAAAACATAGTAAATGCAGCCGGTACATCACCTTCACATCCAGCAACAAGTCCTTCATTATTTAAAAGTGCCAGTGCCAGACAGCCGGTAGTATTTAACTCCATTACTATATCAAAACAGCGAATAGTCAGAGCATCTAAATCATTTTCTGTAATTACTTCTTTTAAAGCCAGATAAATTTTTGCAGCCTCCACCAGATCTGATTCATTACTTTCTACAATTTCAGCAGCATTTTCTAAAAAATCAGCTGCAATTCTTTTTGCCTTAGCAGAGTCCACCCGCTCAAGCTCCTGATAGATTTCTTCCAGTTCAATGTCTATAAATTCAGTCCCCCAGTGATGAGCCGCATGCTGATAATCAACCTTACTGCCAATCAACCAGTCTGAAGGCTGACCGATAACACCCAGCCTTGCCTCAGCAATTCTATCTCGAACCTTCTTATAGGCTGCCAGCTCTTCAATTTCTACAATCAGATCTTCCATTTCTCCATGCAGTATTTTTCCATCCAGACCCTCTGCATTCAAAAAACTAAGTATCTCCAGTGAAGCAGGGAGCGAATTATGAAGTTCAGTTGCCAGTAAATAAGCAGGCTGAGGTAAATATTCAACATTTTCTGCAAAGATACTTTCCGAACCCCCTGATTTAATAAAATTAATAGTTAAATCATATTCACTAAAATCAGTGAAAGGAATTTCGTCAGCCTTTATCTCCTCCAGCTCAAAATTTTTGTTTAAAATTTGATAACTTTCTTTTAGAGTCTCATTAATTCTATCTTCATCATGAATCTCAGACACAATAGAAACCAGTGCAATTTTCATTTTATTACCTCCAACTAATTTCAAAATATATTTTAAATTAATTTCTAACTTTACTCTATATCTATTATATTTAATCTAAAAGCTATAAGCAAACAAAAATGAAAATTTCTATCAAATTGTGATTTTTTTATCAAATTTCAGCAAAAAAAGACCGCCATTTAAGACGGCCAGGTTGCTTTTTTAACTGTTATCTTGGCTAAAGAGTCAGTAATGAAGATATTTTTTGATATTTTTTCTTACCAATTCCCTTAACCATTGTTAACTCAGATTTCTTTTTGAAATCTCCATTTTCCTCCCGATAGGCAACTATTCTCTCTGCATAGGCATTTCCAATCCCCGGAAGTTCAGCCAGTTCTGCCGCTGCAGCCTGATTAATATTAACTTTTTTTCTTTTCTTTTTGGAAGCAGTTTTCTTGCTGGGAGCCTCCGTTTTCTTAGCTTTCGATTTAACTTTAAGTTTTTCAGCGTTTTCAGGCTGATAAACTTTTATTTTCATTTCAGACTTATCTTTCTGTTTAGGTCGCTTAGCTTTTTCTTCAGTCAGATTATTATAGAGTTTGGAATATTTTTTAGCTGAATTATGCCAGCTGTAATTTAGGTCCATTACTCTATTGACCAGTTTATTCCAGACTCCTTTCTGTTCATAAAAAGAAACTGCTCTTTCAATTGTATGGAGCATGTCATGAGCATTGTAATTGCTGAAGCTAAATCCTGTTCCCTCACCGGTTTCTTCATTATAAGAAACTACAGTATCATTTAAACCACCTGTTTCTCTTACAATTGGAATAGTGCCGTAACGAAAACTGATTAGCTGACTTAAGCCACAGGGCTCAAACCTGGAAGGCATTAAAAACAGGTCACTACCTGCATAAATTTGATCAGCAAGCTGAGCATCATACTTAATATTTACTGAAAGGTTATCAGGATATTTATGCTGTTTAGCCTTAAAAAATTCTTCGTATTCTCTCTGACCGGTACCCAGAATTAAAAACTGAGCCCCAGTTTCCATGATTTCATCAAAAACAGCTCTAACCAAATCCAGACCTTTCTGTTCAACCATTCTCGAAATAAAACCAATCAAGGGTTTATCAGCATTGACTTCCAGACCAAGTTTCTGCTGAATATGAATTTTATTGGCCAGCTTTTTGTCAATTTCTCCTTTAGAAAAGCGAACAGCCAGATTTTTATTTGTTTTAGGATCAAATTTTTCATAACTAATCCCATTTAAAATTCCACTCAGATCATCAGCTCGCATTCTTAAGGCATAATCCAGCCCTTCACCAAAATACGAAGTCTGAATTTCTCGAGCATAACTTTCACTTACCGTTGTGATATGGTCGGCATACATAATCCCGGTTTTCATATAATTAAGCAGACCATTATGCCTGATATTACCACTTTCCCAGTGATGTGGTGCCACTCCCAAAACATCTCCAGCTGAATGACCTGCAAACTGTCCCTGATATTTTAAATTATGAATAGTAAATACAGTTTTAATATCCTGATAATAGCTCTGCTGACGGTATCGATCTGCAAAAAGCAGTGGTAATGGTCCTGTCTGCCAGTCATTAGCATGAATAATATCCGGTTTAAAATCAATTACAGGCAGCATATCTAAAACCGCCTGGGAGAAAAAAGCAAACTGCTCATGTTTGTCATCATTTTCATAAATTGAATCTCGATCAAAATAATATTTATTATCAATAAAATAAACTGGAACTCCATCTTCCTCAAGTCTGTTAACACCTAAATATGTATCTCTCCAGGCTAGTTTTGTCCGAAAATGGCAGACTGATTCCATTCTTTCTTTGTATTCTTCTGGAATCTGTCTGTACTGTGGAATCACCAGTCTAACATCATGCCCCTCTTCTCTTAATGCCTGTGGTAAAGAACCAGCAACATCAGCTAAGCCCCCAGTTTTAATAAATGGATCCGCTTCTGAAGCAACAAACAAAATCTTCTTTTTACCTTTTTTCATGGAGCCACCTCCTGTGATTATAAAAACAATTCTATCTACTTTCTACTCATTTACAAAATCAACTAAATTATATTTGTTAACCTTAGTTTAATAAATGTCAAGAATAATGTCAACTAAATCGTTTTTTCAGAAAAGAGTCATAATTTGAGATCTATCAACTGATTAATTAAAGGAAATTTAACGGAAATAGAGAATAAATACAATACAACAGTAGATTTATAAAATTTTTAAATAAATTTTTTATCAAGATTTTAGGGGGGGAGTTTAATGCCTAAAAATAATTATCCTGGTGATTATGATAGATATTTATTTCATCAGGGCAGACACTATGAGAGCTATAATTTTTTAGGGTCACATATTACTAATGAAAATGGAAAAAAAGGTGTTCGTTTTACAGTCTGGGCACCAAATGCTGAAGAAGTAAGTGTAGTAGGAGATTTCAATGACTGGGACAAACATAAAAACCCAATGAAAAAAATTAAAGACTCCGGTATCTGGACCACTTTTATTGAAGAAGCAGAAAATAAAATGTACTATAAATACTGGATTAGAGGCTATAGGGGGGTAATTAGAGTTAAAACCGATCCTTATGCCAGAAGACAGGAAACACCTCCAAAAACAGCTTCTCAAATTTATGAAACTGAAACTTTCAACTGGCAGGACAATAAATGGCTTAAAAAACGAAAAAATTCTAATCATCTTAAAGAGCCACTAAGCATCTATGAAATGCATCCCGGTTCCTGGAAACAGGATGATGGTGAATTAATGAACTACAGAGATATAGCTGATGAACTGGTACCATATATTAATGAGATGGGTTTTACCCATGTAGAATTAATGCCATTAACAGAATATCCTTTCCCTGGTTCCTGGGGATATCAAACCACGGGTTATTTTGCCTTAACTTCCCGATACGGAAGTCCTGAAGATTTTATGTATTTTGTTGACCAACTGCATCAAAATGATATTGGTGTGATTATGGACTGGGTTCCGAGTCATTTCTGTAAAGATGATCATGGACTGCGTTTATTTGACGGTTCTCATCTCTATGAAAGTTCTGATCCCAGACGAGCCGAAAATATTCAGTGGGATACTTTAAACTTTGACTTTGCTCAAAATGAAGTCTGGAGTTTTTTGATCTCCAGTGCCAATTACTGGCTGAGTAAATTCCATATAGATGGATTAAGAGTTGATGCAGTAAGTAATATGCTTTATTTAAATTATGAAAAAGAAGATGGTCAGTGGGCTGCTAACGAGTATGGTGGTTTTGAAAACCTGGAAGCCATAGAATTTATCAAGGAATTAAATAGTGAAATGTTTGAACGTTATCCTGGTATTTTAATGATTGCGGAAGAATCAAGTGCCTGGCCCCTGGTTACAGCTCCAGTCCATGATGGCGGACTTGGATTTAACTTTAAATGGAATATGGGCTGGATGAACGATACTTTGGATTATATGGAACATGATCCAGTCTACAGAAAATGGGAACATAATAAATTAACTTTTTCGAGCATGTACAGTCAAAGTGAAAATTATGTACTGCCTCTATCCCATGACGAAGTTGTCCACGGCAAAAAGTCACTGCTGGATAAAATGCCAGGAGACTACTGGCAAAAATTTGCTAATCTGAGACTTCTTTTTACTTATATGTATGCTCACCCCGGTAAAAAACTTCTCTTTATGGGTGGGGAATTTGGTCAGTTTATTGAATGGAATTATAAACAAAGCCTGGACTGGCTGCTGCTGGACTATGAAAAACATCAGTTAACTCAGGAGTTTATGCAGGAGTTAAATCAGGTTTATCGTAAAGAAAAGGCGCTCTGGGAACTTGACCATGAACATGAAGGTTTTCGCTGGATTGAGGCAGATGATTATGAACAGAGTGTAATCAGTTTTATCAGAAGCTCTGAAAACGAAACTCAACAGCTGGTGATTGTCCTGAACTTTACTCCTGTGCCCAGAGATAATTATCGAATAGGAGTTCCGGGTCCCGGTGAATATGAATTACTTTTAAATAGTGATCAAAAAGTTTTTGGTGGTTCGGATTATGAAACTGCAGCTAGAGTTAAAACTGAAGAAATTCCTTTTCATGGTTTTGATTATTCAATCAGCATTAATCTGCCACCTCTGGCTGGAATTTACTTAAAATACAAAGAAGAAAACAAAAAGAACAAAAATAAGAAAACTAAAAGTCTTAAAAAATCAACAGAAAATAGTAAGGGTTCCAGAATAGAAAAAGCCACACAGGAATAGTTTATTTTCAATTTTTAAAGGAGGTAATCAATATGCCAAAAGAAGAAATGCTGGCCATGCTGCTTGCCGGTGGCAAAGGGACCAGACTCGGAGTGTTAACAAAAAACATTGCCAAACCTGCTGTACCCTTTGGTGCTGAATATAGATTAATCGACTTTCCTCTTAGTAATTGTACCAATTCTGGAATAACTACTGTCGGTGTTTTGACCCAGTATAAACCACTGGTTTTAAACAGTTATATCGGCAGTGGGAGTTCCTGGGATCTTGATCGTCACAATGGTGGAGTTACTGTACTTCCTCCTTATGTTAAGGAAGGCGGTGGTTCCTGGTATAAGGGGACTGCAGATGCAATTTATCAGAATATAGAATTTATAGATATTTATGATCCAGAATATGTACTAATCCTCTCCGGAGACCATATCTACAAAATGGATTATGCAGAAATGTTAAACTATCATAAAACAAAAAATGCTGATGTTTCAATAGGAGTTCTGGAGGTTCCCTGGGAAGAAACCCATCGCTTTGGAATAATGAATACCAATGAAGATCAAAAAATAATAGAATTTCAGGAAAAACCAGAAAACGCTAAAAACAATCTGGCCTCTATGGGAATCTATATTTTTAACTGGGAATATTTGCGAAAGTATTTAATTGAGGAAGCCGAAGAAAATGATGATTCAGCCGGCGATTTTGGTCATAATATTATCCCAAAAATGATGGCTGATAATCTCAATTTCTACGCCTATACTTTTAAAGGTTACTGGAAAGATGTAGGAACCATTGAAAGTTACTGGCAGGCTCATATGGATCTTTTAGGAGAAAAGCCAATTCTGGATCTTCAGGATCGCAACTGGATTATTTACAGTGTTAATCCCAATCGTCCTCCACAATATCTATCCGAAGATGCTGAAGTAGATAATTCAATGATTAACAAAGGAACTCAGATTATGGGTACAGTTAAAAACTCGGTTCTCTTTTTCGGAGTTAAAGTGGCTCAAGATGCTGTAGTTGAAGATTCAGTTATTCTACCCAATACCAGAATCCGGAGTGGTGCTAAAATTAAAAATTCAATCGTAGGTCGAAATGTAATTGTCGAAAAAAACTCAAAAATCGGCCTGGAAACAGATGATAAAAAAAGTAATGAACTAAAAATAACAGTTATTGGTGATGATGAAGTCATCCCGGAAGCTTCAAATATTAAAGCAGGAATGGTGGTGGGATAAATGATGATGACACCGATCTACAAAAAAGGCGGAGCAAATATGAATAATGTAATGGCAATTATTAACAACGCACTTGATGAATCTTTTCTGGATAAGTTAACTGGACATCGTTCTCTGGCTTCTGTTCCTTTTGGAGCCCGCTACCGATTAATTGATTTCCCTTTGTCAAATATGGTTAACTCGGGAATTACCAATGTTGGGCTGCTTTTGCAGACTAAATATCGTTCTCTAATGGATCATATTGGTTTTGGCAAAGCCTGGGATTTAGACCGCAAAAGAAATGGTCTCTTTATCCTACCTCCTGCTCATATTTATCAGGCTAATCGGGCCTATAAAGGTGACCTGCAGAATTTTGCCAGTAATATTGATTATATTAAGCGCAGCAATCAGGAATATGTTATTATAGGAAGTCCCAATGTAGTTGCCAATATTGACTACAGAGACGCCTTTAAATATCATATAGAAAATGATAATGATATTACAATAATCTATCGTCAGCTTGAAGTTTTCCGTCGGGATACAACTTATACAGTAATCAATACTGATGATAATGATCGTATAATTGACATGAAGGTTAATCCCAAAAAAAATTTCTATAAAAAAATCTCCTTACAGCGCTATATTATGAAAAAAGAACTACTGCTTGATATAATTGACGAATGTATTTCTAAAGGAGAATGGGATTTTGTCAAAAATGCAATAATAGGCAACTTAAACAACTTAAAAGTCTATGGCTATCCTTTCCGTTCCTACGCAGCTGTAATTAACTCAATCAATGGTTACTATAAAAGCAATCTGGAACTTTTAAAACCAAATGTCTGGCAGGATCTTTTCCTTAAAAATGGGCCAATCTATACCAAACCTAAAGATGAGGCTCCCACTGGCTATAAAAATGGTGTCAACGCCCGGAATATTCTGGCTGCAAATGGCTGCTCAATTAAAGGTGAAGTTAAAAATAGCGTTTTATTTAGAGGAGTTAAAGTTCATCCAGGTGCCGTTATTAAAAACTCTATTATTATGCAGAAATCAGAGATTGGCGAAAATGCTTATCTGGAAAATGTGATTTTAGATAAAGGTGTTCAGATAACTGCTGACAAATCCCTTAAAGGCGATACCAACTTGCCCATGATAATTGCGAAAAACACCATAGTCTAAGCTTATTATACCCATAAATTATATTAAGGCAGGGAATTAACTAATTCCCTGCCTGTTTAATATCATTTAGGCTGACTCCCTTTTGATTAACTCGACATCCAGAATATTTTCTGTTTCTACTTCCTCACCCTCTACTGCCTTTAACAGCAGTTCTATACCTCTGCGAGCAATAGCTGCTGTAGGCTGCCGGATGGTTGTAATTTCTGGCCTGTAAAGGCGGGCCAGCTCAAGATCATCATAACCAATAACTTTTAAATCATCAGGCACCCTGATTCCATTATTTTCAGCCTCTTTGATTACTGCTGCAGCAATCAAATCACTGCTGGCAAAAATACCATCAATTTTTCTATTATTTCTAAAAATTTCTTTTGCTAATTTTTCATACTCCTGACGATTAAAACTATTTAACTGACACTGATACTTTTTTACTTTTAGGCCTTTTCTGTTTACTGTTTCTTTAAAGCCCTTAAAACGCTGGTTGGAAAGTAAGTCCAGTTCCAAACTACCTCCAATATAAACCAATTCTTCAGCCCCCTCTGCCAGCAAATGTTCTGCTGCCAGTCTGCCTCCTTTAAAATTATCTGAACAAATATAGGGAATTCCTTCGATCTGCCGGTCAAAAGTTAGCACAGGTAAGTCTACCTTAATTTCTTTAGCAATATCTAAAGTATGACTTGCCAGAAAAATTCCATCTACCTGCTGAGCTCGCAGCATATTTATATAATTTTTTTCTTTTTCGGCCTCCATTTGAGAGTTACAAAGCATTATTTTATAACCATTTTGGTAAGCATAATTTTCTAAATATGACAACAGGCTACTAAAAAAAGGATGATAAACCGCCGGCAGAATCACTCCCAAAATATCAGATTTCCTTTTTGAAAGTGACCTGGCTACTGCGTTAGGTCTGTAATTTAATTCCTCCATTACCTGATAAACTTTTTTTCGAGTCTCATCTGCTATATAGCCGCGATTATTAATAACCCGGGAGACTGTGGTCACTGTTACACCAGCTTTTTCCGCCACATCTTTTTGTGTAGTCATAGTTTAATACCTCCTGGATTTAAAAAACCAAAAACAAATAGTCTTTATTAATTTAAATTTTTAAACAGTTAAATTCCAATCATTTAATTTTAAACTCTTTAAATTTAAATTAAAGATCAAAGAAATATTTATAGTTTTAAGCTTTCCATTTTATCTTTTTGAGGATTAAAATAGTCTATTTCAAAACTGTTGCTGCTAAAATCTACATTTAAAATTGCTTTCGCTTCTTCCTTCTGCCAGCTAATTTTTAATTCTTCTTCCGATTCAGAATCATAAATAGTATAATTTCCATTAAAAGCTGGATAGGAGTTTCTAAATTCCATCAAATTAATCATTTTTTTCACTACAGGTCTTTTAACTTCATTTTCAATTTCTGCTTTTGAATAATAATGACGATTGATATTCCGACCTACCTTTGTTTCTTCCAGAAGTTCAATATCATTTTTTCCAGCCAGCATTCCCACATAATATACCTGGGGAATACCGGGAGCGAAAAACTGTACCGCTCTTGCTAAAAGATATGCATCATCATTATTACCCAGAGCTGAGTAATAACTACAATTAATCTGATAAATATCCAGATTATCATAAGCCTCACTACTGTAAACCTTTTTAACATTAGATCCCTGTTTATAAAGCATCTCTCTGGTTGCTTCTATTTCCTGATCTGTCATTAAATCCTTAACATCAACTACACCTATACCATCATGTGTATCCAGAGTGGTATATTGATTGTCTGGTGATTTTTTAAGCCACTCTTTTAGTCTTTTGGAAGTCGAACTATAAATTGAATGTAGTAATAGCATTGGTAGAGAAAAATCATAAACTGGATGACCTTTTTCTGCAATTTTAAGCTGAATCGAATGATGTTCGTGAATTTCAGGCAAAATCTCAACATCTTTTTCAGCCAGGATGTCTTTACAGTAGTCTAAAATTTCCCAGATATCAGGTTCAATAAAAAAACAGCTTGTACCAGCCTTTTTAACTGCATAGGCAAAAGCATCAAGTCTAATAATTGAAGCACCTTGAGCAGCTAAAAACTCCAGACTATTTTTGATAAACTCCTTAACTACATCAGATTCCATATTTAAATCCAGCTGTTCTTCCGCAAATGTACACCAGATTTTTTCTTCTGTACCATCTGCAAACTCAACATCAATATAGGGAGCACGAGGTTTACGTTTATAAATTAAATCAACTTCTTCCTCTGTTGGCTCACCATCTTCCCAGAAATCCTGATAACGAATAAAAAAATCAGCATATTTAGAGTCATCCTTATACTGCTGAAAATCTTTAAAGTACTCAGACTGCTTTGAAATATGATTAACCATAAAATCGAACATTAGATAATAATCTTCCGACAGCGCTTTAATATCATTCCAATCACCAAAGTCAGGATCAACTTCCCTGTAAGTAAGAGGTGCAAAACCTCTATCTGCAGAGGAAGGAAAAAAAGGTAAAATATGAACTCCTCCAACTGCCTCCTGAAAATGTTTATCAAGAACTTCTTTTAAATCTTTTAAATTTTTGCCCATACTATCTGCATATGTAATTAACATTATTTCATTTTTGGTTGCCAATTTAACCCCTCCAGAAATTTTTTGTTTATAAATTATATTTATATTTTATTATCTCTCAGATTATATGTCAAGCGCTTAACATATTCTATAAAAAAAGAAGGAGGTAGTCCCTCCTTCTATATTTTTAAGCTTTTTTTGATCTTGATTAAATAGAAAACTTTAAATAATATTTCTAAATTTGCCTGATTATTGGTTCACCTTCAATTAAATCACAGTAATCTTCTACCCCGCCATCATTAAGAGCTGTCTCAATTATTTTTCTACCAACTGGATCCAGTCCGGGTTCTAGATACTGTTCAATACACTTTTTAAAGAAATCAGAAAGAATTTTCCCTCCAATATCATAAGCTTTTTCGCCAACTTCAGGCTGACGATGAACCTGTAAGAATTCTTTTTCTATATGCTGCCCTTCGACCAGTAATTCCTGCAGAGAATAACCTAAAAGCGGCATTCTGGCTGGTTTCAATTGATCTTCAGTAAACCAGGCTCCTCCACGACGGGCTAAATACTCTCTAGTTATCCATTCTGGCATAAATCCTACTTTCCAGGCCCCAATATGCTGATTAGGTATTAATATATATTTTACTTTTGGAGTGTCCATAATCTGCTCCAGTAATAAATTAGCCTGATCTACTTTTTTACCGGTAGCAAATGGCCAGTAAGAACCTACACCTTCGGAACTCATTCCATCACCTGTAATAATACTTGGATTTCCGTGTCCCCTTGGAGCAACTAATCTCCATAACCAGGCAAGTGCTGGTGGAAGAACATGAAATAAACCCATAATTCCATAAGTAGGATTATCCTTAGTACAGGGAGGAACTCTCACCCCAAAACTGCGGACATCAATAGAAAGTGGTTCTTTTAAAACATCGGGGATAATATCACGCGGTATTGTTACCCTTGGGTTAGGACATGATTTACCCGGTTCATCTTCTATATGCTCCCAGATTAAAGCAGTACTATTTGGTGCAGCATCAATATTTAAAAATAATAATGGTTTATCTGGATTAGCACTAATTGCTTCCAGGTTAGGTTCAGTACCATATTTATCAATATGGTCAACTCTTACAAACCAGGAATTTTCTGCATCCATTAAAGTTAATTTGCCATTATCTTTTTGCAGTGAATTGTGACAGATTGCCATATCATCAGTCATTGGTCTTAAACCACAACCCTGTGGTAAAGTAATGTGGAATTTCTCATCTGTCATTAAGTTTTGACCAAAGAGCAGACGTCCGCTTCTTTCACGGTGCATATCTTCCAGCATCTCACTTTTACCACCACCACTGGCACCTTCGTGAGAAATATTGACAGTATTACCATATGGAGTCACAACCTGAACTGCAGAGCAGTGTAGAGTTACCCATTCTTCTTTTTCTCCCTGATTGATCAGCATACCATAAACTCCCTTTTTAGCACTGGGTCCGGGATAAAGATTATAGGCAAACATTTCGTATTTACTGTCCAATCGACGATGTACAACAACCTGTTCACCGTCAAAATGAGTATGTCTAAACGGTGGTGCAACATAGATATGAGAGGTAGGCTCAAATACTTCCTCTAACTCCCGGGTATCAACAATTCCCTGCAGCAATGAAAGACCAAACGCAAAAAAACCGGCATTTGCTGGCACCAGTGCCAGTGCCTTCACACCCAGTCCATTAGGTCCTGTTTCAAAAAAGAATAAAGCTAACTCCTGTGTCTTCAACCACTCAAAAGTCTCACCCCGCATATTCTTTTCAAAACTTTCTCCATATCGGTTTTCATATCTTTCTTTATCTGTTGGTTTATCATCCGCAATCAGCATACAGTTAGGATCACGACGGCGCATATAAGGTTCAGGATAATTGGCGGAAATACCATTGCGGACCTTACAAACTACAGCCTCCACCACCTCACCCTGATCGGGTATATCATACTTTACTTCCTGACAGCCATTTTTAGCATCTCTAACTGACAACTCAACCAGCTGCTGTTCATTATGAGCAACTGTGTATTTAGGACAGGCCTCCAGTAGTTCTTCAACTTCTTTTGGTAACTCAACGTTCTTTAAATTCTCATCTTTAATCATTCTTTACTCTAATACTCCCTTCTTTGTAATAAATTTTTTAAATTTTGTAAATAAGTAAAATTTGCCACAATTTAGTGCAAACGCTTCCCTACTCAAATACTTAGTATTAATTTTATCACAAGAAGAGAAAAGCTACAAGCATTTAATAACCTGTAACTAAATCTGCTGCATAGATTACCATTCCTGTAATTGGAGGTACCATTACTTCATGAGAATGAAAAAATCTTATTGGCTCTGTTCCAGCTTCCTTATCATCAACTACTATTGCCCAGGTTCTATCTTCTGGCAAATAAAACTGCTTCCATTCATGAGAAGGGTTTAACAAAACCAGAATTGTACTCCAGGCATCTTCATTAGCATTATTAAAGATACCATAACCAACTGTAGCAAATGGCGAATCAATAAAATGCAGTTTTTCTTTGATTTCTGTTCTATTACGAATTCTAAAAGCCGGGTGATGGCTGCGTAGATTAATCAGGCCCTTAACATAATTAAAATGATCTCGATAAGTTGTTTTCCTTTCCCATTTTAATTCATTTATCTCAATTCCAGAATTAAAGCTATTTTTGTCTCCAAATTTAGTCCGTAAAAATTCGGTTCCCGCCTGCATAAAGGGCACTCCCTGTGAGGTTAACAAGATTACCTGACCCAGTTTATGCATCTTTTGTCGCTGTTCTTCGTTAGCCCCTGGACAGGAACGGGCCAATTTATCCCAGAGAGTTAAATTATCATGAGAATCAAGATAATTAATACTTTCTCCCGGCTGCAGTGTAAAACCATATAAACGTCTTTCTTCTAAACCAATTGCTCCAATAACACCTTCGTCAATTTCTCTTTCCAGTCCAATCTCACCCTGAATAAAGCCCCTGCCAGTGCCATCACTATCACCTTTAAGAGCATTGCGAAAATTGTCATTAAAAACTGAAATCCCAGTTCCCCGCTGATCCCCCTTGCGAATTTGTTGATAGCGCTGCAGTTGTGGTTCCAGAGCTGTCCAGGGCTCTCCATAGATTAAAACTGATGGATTTTCTTTGCGCAGCTTATGTTCTGCCAGCAGCATTGTTTCTCGATCGATCGATGACATCAGATCAAAACGAAAGCCGTCAATATGATATTCCCGGCTCCAGTATAACAAAGAATCAACTATATATTTACGCATCATTTCCCGCTCAGTAGCAATCTCATTTCCACAGCCTGATGCATTAGCAAATTTACCATCCTCTGTAAATCTGTAAAAATAGTTAGGAAAAATCTTTTGAAAGGGAGAATTTTGGGTATGATAGGTATGATTATAGACTACATCCATTACCACTCCAATCCCATAAGAATGAAGGGTTTTAACCATCTTTTTAAATTCATAAATTCGACTTTCATTGGCAGGATCAGAAGCATAGGAACCTTCTGGCACCATGTAATATAAAGGATCATAACCCCAGTTATAATCTTCAGGGTCTGTATCATCAACAGATGCAAAATCATACACAGGCAGTAAATGTACATGAGTAACTCCAAGTTCCTTGAGATGAGCAATTCCGGTCAGCATTCCTTCTCGATTAATACTGTGTCTTTCAGTAAAAGCAGTATATTTACCCTGGTGTCTGATACCACTTTCTTTCGAAGCTGAAAAATCTTTAACATGAAGTTCATAAATAACCGCATCAACAGGGTCTTCCAACTCCACTTTTTTGTCATGAGTCCAGGTTGGAGGATAAACTCGGGAAGGATCAACTATCAGTCCATACTCACTGTTGGTTCCAACTGCTTTAGCCCAGGGATCAACAAAATTATATTCTCTGCGGTGAACTTTTAGCCGCAGCTGATAATATTTTCCATAAAATTTATGGGGCAATTTAGTCTCCCAGGTATCACTGAGGGCAGGCTGCATCTTATATTCAGCCAGTTTATTTAAGCCTCTGTCATCAGCATAGATTTCTATTACAGCTGACTGAGCAGGAGGAGACCAGATCTTATAATTTATACTGTCCTGATAAAACGTTAAGCCCAGATCATCTCCAGCATAATATAATTTAGCTGGTTTAATATTTAAATTTTGATTAAACATAAAAATCAACTCCACTACTAATAAGGTATTTTTATCAGATAGCATTAAGATTATTGATCAATTAATGTCAAATAAAATAGTTCTCTGTATTAATTATAATTCTTTATCTTTATTACTATTCCTGCTCTCAACTGAGATTAATTATTATAAAAAACAGGTTATTTAAAATTTATGTAGAAATAATATTTAAGAGTAGCTTTAAAATTAAAAATGTGAGGTGAGGCGATTGTTAACAATTCATGACAGTTTAAGTTTTGCAGAAAACGACTTTGATATAACTGCTTATGGAGAGGTTTTGCTGGATATGATATCCAGGGAAGAAGCACCGCTTAAAGAATGTGTTAATTTTACTCGTTACTTTGGTGGCTCCCCTGCCAATGTATTAGTAAATATGCAGCGCCTCGAAAATAGAACTGCTTTTATTAGTCGTATTGGTAAAGATGAGTTTGGCGAATATTTGACAGAAATTTTAGAAAATGAAGGCATCAATCTGGACTGTATGCAGTATGATCAGGAAGAGGGTACACCGATCATATTTGTTAATAAAAGTAAGGAAACTCCTTCCTGGCTTGCTTATCGGGGAGCAGATATTAATCTACAGATAAGTGACAGCATATATAACAAAATTAACAACTCTTCAATCTTTTTTACAGGCAGTTTTATTCTCTCAAAAAATCCGGCTCGTTCAACTGCTATTAAAGCTATTGAATATGCTATAAAAAAAGATAAATTTTTTGCCTTTGATCCCAGTTTCAGGGCTAACCTCTGGCCGGAAGGAAGCAAAGGAAGTAAAATTATCAGAGAATTAATTGCTCAAGCTGATGTAATTAAACCATCTCTAGACGACGCCTATCACCTCTATGGTCAGGACCATCCAGAAAACTATATAAAAAAATACCATAATGATGGAGCGAAAATTGTCATTTTAAGTCTGGGTAAAGACGGAGTAATTCTTTCAGATGGAAGCAATAAAGCTCTCCATATACCTGTTTTTTCCGAAAAAGTTATAGATGTTACAGGTGCTGGAGACTCATTTTGGGCAGGATTTTTGACCGGTGTTCTTAAAGGCCTGCCAGTTAAAGAATCAGCCAGACTTGGAAATGCAGTGGCCGCATTTAAAATTCAGGGAGTAGGTGCTCTTTCTTCAGTTCCACCATTAAGAGAAATAATATCTTTTTACGATATTCAGCCAATTGAAGGAGGTAATTTTAATGAGTGAAATTAAACATGTAGCATTTTTAAACCCTCAGGGTAATTTCGATCAAAATGACAGTTATTGGACAGAACATCCTGATTTTGGAGGTCAGCTTGTTTATGTTAAAGAAGTAAGTATGGCCCTTGCTAATATGGGGGTTAAAGTAGATATAATTACTCGTCAGATTAATGATCCAGAATGGCCTGAATTTAGCAAACTCTATGACAGCTATCCGGGTTGTGAAAATTTAAGAATAATTAGACTTCCTTTTGGCGGAGATAAATTTCTGGCCAAGGAAAAATTGTGGCCACATTTAAAAAAATATGTCGATGCTATCGCCGAATTTTATGATGAAGAAGGTGCCTTTCCCGATTTTTTTACAACCCATTATGGTGATGGAGGGCTGGCTGGTGTGCTGCTGAAAGAAAAAATGGAAACTCCATTTTCCTTCACCGGTCACTCACTGGGAGCTCAAAAAATGGATAAACTTAATTTTGCAAAAGAAAACTGTGAAGAATTAATTGAGCGCTTTAAATTTCACAGTCGAATTATTGCTGAGAGACTGTCCATGAAATTTTCCAATCAGATTATTGTAAGTACCTCACAGGAAAGAATGGAACAATATTCCCACTCTTATTATCAGGGAGCTGTGAACGTAGAAAACGATAAAAAGTTTTCGGTTATTCCACCTGGAGTAAATACTGATGTTTTTGATGGCAGTTATTCTGAAGCTACTGCCAGGATGATAGATCAGTACCTTGAGCGAGATTTGGAAGCAAATAGAGTTGATAAACCGGCTATTATCTGTGCCAGCCGTCTTGATCAGAAGAAAAATCATCTCGCTTTAGTCAAAGCCTTTGCCGGTGATCAGGAATTACAAAAGAAATCTAATCTGGTTATTACTCTCCGCGGAATTGAAAATCCATTTGAAGATTACAGCTCTGCTGCTGGAGAGGAAAAAGAAATTTTAGATCAAATAATGAATGTTATTAAAAATAATAAGCTTCAGGGTAAGATTTCAATGTTTCCTCTGAACAGTCAAAAAGAACTGGCAGAATGCTATGGGTATTTGTCAGAAAAAGAGTCCGTCTTCTCTCTAACCTCATTTTATGAACCATTTGGTCTCGCTCCAGTTGAAGCAATGGCAGCCGGATTACCAGCCGTTGTTACTAAAAATGGAGGTCAGAGTGAAATTATGGCAGATGACGAATTTGGTATTCTAATTGATCCTGAAGATCCTCAGGATATTGCCCGGGGCCTTAATAAAATTGTTGGCCGCCATGGAGTCTGGCGTGATTATCAGCTTAAAGCACGCGAAAGAGTTGAGACAACTTATACCTGGGAACAGACTGCTAAAAGATATCTTAAGGCCATGGAAAAAGGATTAAGCTATGAAATACCTGTAATCCACAGCGAAATTCCGGCCTATTATTTTTTACCTGATAGTGATAATGAACATAAACTGCTGGAAGAGTTTAAAGAAAAAGTATTTAAAAAATAGACATTTGCTGAAAATTTGATATAATGAACAAATAGGAATAGATATTATTATAAAATTTGTGCAATCGTTTGAGCAATTATTAATAGGGAGTGATTTATTAATGAACAATAATAAGCCGCACACAGCTTATTTCTGTATGGAATACGGTTTAGATGAAAACATGCGGATCTATGCAGGTGGACTTGGAATTTTAGCAGGAGACATTCTAAAAGCAGCAAAGGAATTTTCTTATCCTGTAACAGGAATTGGACTTTTATGGCGCAAAGGTTATTCAAAACAGGTAATAAATGATGAAGGTAGACCTGAGGATCAGCATCCTGTCAATAAGGAAATTTATGATTACGCTGAAGATACTGGAGAAACTGTTACCGTCACAATTAGAGATCAGGAGGTAACTTTAAAAATCTGGAAACTGGATAGATTTGATAATGCTACTCTTTATCTACTTGATGCAAATCTACCTGAAAACAGAAAGTATCAGACAATTACTGATGGTCTTTACGATGGTTTTAACGAGAGGAGAATTGCTCAGGAAATAGCTCTCGGCATTGGTGGAGTTAAAGCAATTCGAAAACTCGGCTTAAATATTGATATTTATCATTTTAATGAAGGTCATGCAGCCTTAGCAGGAACAGAATTGATTAAAGAAAAAATGGAAACAGGTATGGACTTCCATACAGCCTGGGATGATGTTAAAGATGATATTGTCTTTACCACTCATACTCCAGTTAAGGAAGGAAATGAATCTCACAGTCTTGACAGCCTCAAGAAAATGAGTGCTTTTAATGGACTAAGTAGAGAACAAATGAAAGAAATTGGTGACAGCCCCTTTAGTATGACAGTTGCTGGATTACGTCTGGCCAGAATTTCTAATGGAGTTGCCAAACTTCACGGACAGACTTCTCGTGAAATGTGGAAAGATGTTGCCGGTAAATCACCTATCATTTCAATCACTAATGGTGTTCACAGAGGTACCTGGGTTGATGATAGAATTATTGAAAATATGGGCGATCAAGAAGGAATTTACAGTACTCATCAGACAATGAAGCAGGAACTTGTTGACTTTGTCAAAGAAAAAAACGGAGCAGAACTTGATCCTGATAAGTTAATTATTGGCTTTGCTCGCAGAGCAACAGCTTATAAGAGACCAAATCTGATTTTCAAAAAATCCGATATCATTGATCCTTATTTAGAATCTGGAGAGATTCAGCTGGTCTTCTCCGGCAAAGCACATCCAACTGATGACAATGGTAAAGAAATTGTAGCCAATCTGGTTAAAAAAGCAAAAGAATTTCCTAACAGTGTAGTTTTCTTAGAAGACTACAATATGGAAATTGCCCGTTATATGACTCGTGGTGTTGATATCTGGTTAAACAATCCCCGCAAACCACTTGAAGCCAGTGGTACTTCCGGTATGAAAGCTGCCATGAATGGTGGTTTAAACTTGAGTATTCTTGACGGCTGGTGGGTTGAAGGTTGTGAACACGGAATCAATGGCTGGCAGTTTGGAGATGGCTATGTAGGTGAAGGTCAGGATGAAAGTGATCTTTATGCACTCTATAGAGTTCTATTCAACGAAGTTGTTCCAACTTTTTATGGTAACAAGGATCGCTGGAAAGATATGATGGCAGAAAGTATTAATACTACCTATGAAAGATTCTCCGCTAAGAAAATGCTGGAGAGATATTATGGGGAAATGTATAATAAATAAAAACAAAAAGATAATTAGCATAGTCTTCACGACGACTACAGCTAGATAAAATTAAGGCCTACCCTAACTCGTCTGACGGCCTCGATGGCCTAATGCTGAGCCGACCACGCGTTATTAAACGAAGACTCAGTGAGGCAACGGGTAGGCTTTTCTTAATTTTATCTGCTTTTACTCTGCAACCTTAAACCGTGCTTGTAATGCTTTGTACAAATGGAGGGTGCCTCCGGCATTTCGACTAAATTGCTAATTATCTTTCCTTACTTAATTTTTTCAATTTTAACTGCTGTTACTTTCAGTTCAGGAATCTTGGCATCCTTATCTAAAACAGGATTTGTCAGCCTATTTGCCGGACTTTCTGCATAGTGGAAGGGCATAAAGATCTGACCCTGCTGAACCCTGTCCCCGATTCTCACATTTGTTTCTACCTCACCCCGACGGGAAGTCACTCTAACCCTGTCTCCTTCTTTTATCCTTAACTTTTTGGCATCCTTTTTATTTATTTCGAGATAGGAATCAGGTTCATGTTTATCAATTGGCTCCGAGTTTCTGGTCATTGTACCGGTATGAAAATGATAGAGCATTCTCCCGGTCATCATGATAAAATCAAATTCGTCATCTACCTCTTCTGCTGGTGGAATATATGTTACAGGATGAAACTTACCCTTACCCCGGGCAAATTCTCCCTGATGTAAAAACTTAGTTCCAGGATCTTCTCTATCTTTACATGGCCACTGCAGACCCTTATCTCCCAGTCGATCAGTATAAATCCCACCATAAATCGGAGTTATTTCTGCAATTTCAGCCATAATATCTGCTGGAGAATTGTAATCCATCTGATAACCCATCCTGGTTGAAATCTCAGAAATTATCTTCCAGTCTGCTCTTGCTTCACCTGGAGGCTCAATTGCTTTATTAACTTTTTGAATTCTGCGTTCAGTATTGGTAAAAGTGCCTTCTTTTTCAGCAAAACAGGCAGCTGGCAGTACAACATCAGCAAATTTAGCAGTCTCCGTCAAAAATATATCTTCTACAACCAGAAAATCAAGTTTATCAAGAGACTCTTCTATATGCCGCTGATCTGGATCAGAAATCACAGGGTTTTCACCTATAATATAGAGTCCTTTAATCTCTTCACCAGCCTGCTTAAAAATTTCAACAACAGTTAAACCAATTTCTTCTGAGAGATCTTCTGATTCCCAGGCACGGGCAAACTTTTCTTTAATCTCAGGATCCTCTACTGATTGATAACCTGGATAAACATTTGATAGGGCTCCTAAATCACAGGCTCCCTGCACATTATTCTGACCCCTGAGTGGATTAACACCAGTACTTTCTCTACCCACATTTCCTGTCAAAAGTGCTAAATTGGCAACTGATAATACATTATCTGTACCAGTTCTGTGCTGGGTGATTCCCATAGCAAAATAAATTGCTGCCTTATCTGCCTCAGCATAGAGCCTGGCTGCTTTTTTTATCTTAGCAGCTTCAACTCCAGTAATTTCTTCTACCATCTCGGGAGTATAATCTTCAACAACTGCGGCCATGTATTCGTAGTTTTCCGTTCTCTCTGCAATAAATTTCTGATCGGCCAACCCTTCTTCTATAATTACATGGATTAGACCATTGAGTAAAGCTACATCTGTACCAGGCCGCTGCTGGATAGCTACTTCTGCCAGTGGAGAAAGTTCGATTTGACGGGGATCAGCAACTATCAATTTTGTCCCCTGTTTTTGAGCTTTTTTGATCTTACTGCCAATTACCGGATGATTTTCTGTTGGATTGGAGCCAATTACAAATATCACGTCTGAACCTTCAATTTCAGCAATCGAATTAGTCATCGCTCCTGAACCAAAAGCCTTAACTAAACCGGCAACAGTTGAAGCATGACATAACCTGGCACAGTGGTCAACAGAATTTGTACCGATTACTGCTCGCATAAATTTCTGCATTAAATAATTTTCTTCATTTGTGCATTTAGCAGAACTTAAACCCGCCAGAGCTCTTCCACCATATTCATCTTTAATTTCTGTCAGTTTTTCTGCCACCAGGGACAGAGCTTCCTCCCATTCGGCCTCTTCAAAACTACCATTTCTTTTTATCAGCGGCTTCTTAAGCCGATCAGGGTGATTAATAAAATCATAACCAAATCTTCCCTTAACACAGGCTTCACCATAAGGGTTGGGAGTTCCTTCTCTATAGACTGAACCAACTTCTATAACTTTTCTATCTCTGGTTTTAAGCTCTAACTGACAGCCAACTCCACAGTAAGGACAGGTAGTAACAGTCCTTTCAAAATCATATTCTCTACCTTTCTTTTGAGAAGGGATATAGCTTAAAGCTCCGGTTGGACAAAGTTCTACACACTGACCACAGAAAACGCAGGTCGAATCTTCTCCCCCCAATCCCTTGTCATTAGCTGCCCCCACCTTAGTTTGAAAACCTCTGTCAACAAAATCTATAGCATCTGAACACTGAATATCCTGATCAACTCTGATACATTTACCGCATAAAATACATTTATCAGGATCCAGCTCAATAAATTCATTGTCTCTTTCAATTTCAAAACGTCTATCAACTTTTGAACCATAAGAAGATCGTTCAATACCATAATGATAGGCTAAATCTTGGAGGATACAGTTTCCATCTGCCTCACAGGTCATGCAGTCTAAGGGATGGTCAGAAATTAATAAGTCAAGGATTGTCCGGCGGGATTCTTCTACTCGTTCGCTTTTTGTTAAAATCTTCATTCCCTCTTTTACCTCAGTGGTACAGGAAGTTTTTAGTTTTCCGTCAGCAAGGTCTTCAATTAAACATATTCTGCAGGCACCAACATCTTCTAAAAAAGAGCTGTGGCAGAGAGTTGGAATTACAATTCCATTTTCTTTAGCAGCTTCCAGAACTGTTTTTCCTTTATCAACTTCAATTTTTTTGTTATCTATAATAATTTCCACTATTTAATTTACCTCCTCTGCTTGCTTAATTAGTGTTTCATATTCTTCTCTAAAATATTTAAGAGTACTTAAAACCGGATTGGGAGCAGTCTGCCCCAGTCCACAGAGGGAGGTTTCCTTAATTGTATTTCCCAGCTTTTCTAATTTATCGAGGTCCTGACTTCTTCCTCTACCCTCCAGTATTTTCTCCAGAATATCAAGCATCCTCTTTGTACCTACCCGGCAGGGAGTGCACTTACCACAGGATTCATCTTCAGTAAACTCCAGAAAAAATCTTGCCACATCAACCATTGAATTATCCTCATCCATAATTACTAAACCACCAGAGCCCACTATGGCTCCTACTTTTTTGACTGACTCATAATCTATTTGTAAATCTAAATATTTTTTAGGAATTGTACCTCCAGAAGGTCCACCTATTTGGGCTGCTTTAAAGCCTTTATCCTCAGCAATTCCACCAGCAATATCAAAAATTATTTCCCGTAGAGTTGTTCCCATTGGTACTTCCACTAAGCCTGTGTTTTTAACATCACCAGCAACGGCAAACACTTTAGTTCCTTTACTTTTTTCAGTACCAATACTGCTAAACCAATCACTACCCTGATTAATAATTGGTACAATATTGGCCAGTGTCTCTACATTATTGATCACAGTTGGCTTTCCCCATAAGCCAGAATTGGCAGGATAGGGCGGTTTAGTTGAAGGCTGACCTCTTTTACCTTCTATAGAAGCAATAAGTGCTGTTTCTTCTCCACAAACAAAGGCGCCTGCTCCTACTCTTACTTCCAGATTAAATGAAAAATCACTTCCATAAATATTGCTGCCCAGATATCCATTATTTTCTGCTGCTCTGATTGCTATTTTTAAATTCTTAACTGCCAGCGGATATTCTGCTCTAACATAAACATATCCCTGTTCTGCTCCAATTGCATAACCTGCAATGATCATTGCTTCAATTATACTATGGGGATCACCTTCCAAAATACTGCGATCCATAAAAGCACCCGGATCACCCTCATCTGCATTACAGATTATATATTTTTGTTCCCCTTCTGCCTGATGGGCAAAACTCCACTTTATACCGGTGGGAAAACCTGCCCCACCTCTTCCTCTAAGCCCTGAATTTTTAATTTCTTCAATTACTTCCAGAGGAGTTAAGTTATTCAAAACAGATTTCAAGGCCTGATAGCCATCTCTTTCTATATATTCTTCAATTTTATTGGGATCGATAATTCCTGTGTTTCTTAAAGCAATTCGCTTCTGTTTTTTCATAAAACGGATTTCCTTAAAATCTTCTATCTTTTCTCCGTCTTCTTCGGTTAATAAATCTTCAACAATTTTACCTTCCAGCAGGTGTTCTCGAACAATTCTTTCCACATTTTCTGTCTTTAAATGGCCGTAAAATGTACTGTCATCTTTTATTATCGCAATTGGTCCCAAACTACAGGGACCTATACAGCCTGTATTACTGATCACTGTTTTTATTTCATAATCTTCAGTTAAATTAAGTTCTTTTATTTCTTCTTCAAACCTATCTTTGATCTCTTCTGCTCCGGCAGATAAACAGGCAGTCCCGGCACAGATTAAAATTTCTTTTTTTGCCATTTTTACACCTCAATTATTAATATTTATTAATTATTTCTGGAATTTTTGCTGCTGTAAGATTACCATGTACCTGTTCATCAATCATAATTACTGGCGCCATACTGCAGGTCCCCAGACAGCGAGTTACAGTCATCGTAAATTTATTATCAGCAGTTGTCTGGCCTGTCTCAATTTCTAATTCTTCTTTTAATCTATTTAAAATATCTTCTGCCCCTTTAACATAGCAGGCGGTTCCCATACAGACACCAATTGTATGCTCACCTTTGGGTTCTGTAGTAAAAAAAGAATAAAAACTTATAACTCCATAAATTTTACTCATAGCAACTCCCAGCTTTTTACTGGCATAGCGCTGAACTTCAACTGGAAGATAACCTATTTCTTCCTGAATATCATGGAGAACAGGGATCAAATTACCTTTTTTCTTTTCGTATTTTTCAAAAATATGATCCAGTGCACTCAATTTAATTACTGTCATTTTACTCCCCCTTAAATCATTTTTTTAATCTTCTAACTTTTTTTGTTAGATGAAATTTTCGCTCACAACAAAAACTGTTTTAAAACAGTCACTATTTATAGCTCCCCCCTTTGAAGGGGGGAGCACTATTAATGAAATCTTCTTATTTATTTAACCAGCATTGCTTTTTCAAGCTCTACTCTCTCTTTTCCATTCAGCAGATATTCCACTACAGTTAACGCAAATTCCATTGCCACTCCCGGGCCTCTGCCGGTAATTATATTGCCATCAATTACTACTCTTTCTTCTCGGTAATTTGCTGACTGCATTTGATCACCAAAGCCGGGATAACTAGTTGCATTTTTTCCTTCCAGAATCCCCGCTGCCTCCAACACAATTGGAGCAGCACAGACTGCAGCACATAGATTTCCTTTTTCATTAACTGCTCTAATTAATTTTAAAAGCTCAGCGCTATTTCTTAAATTTGCTGCTCCGGGCATTCCTCCTGGTAAAACGACAGCAGAGATATCATCAGCACTTAACTCTGATATTTCTGTGTCTGTCTCTATCTTAATACCATGATCACCTTCAATCTGCTTACTACCAATTCCAGCAGTAATTACATCCAGTCCTGCTCTTCTTAAAACATCAATATTTGTCACTGCTTCAATCTCTTCGAAACCAGCTGCTAAAGGAATTAAAATTTTACTCATAGTTAGCCTCCTTATTTGCATTTTTTTCTTTAAATTGTGATTTTAAATATTCATTTACATCTTCCGGAAGTGACCGCAGATGATAATCTTGTTGAGGAAATGGAATTTCAATATCATATTCTTTAAAGTTATCCCAGATTGACATTAAAATTTCACTTCTAATATTCTGAATTCCATTGCGGGGATCACTGATCCAAAAACGAAGTTCAAAATTTACCGAACTATCTCCAAAGCCCATTAAAAGAACATTGGGGGCCGGATCACTTAAAATTCTACCCTTCTCTTCTATAGCTTGCATCATTAGTTTTTCAACCTGTCTTAAATCACTGTTATAAGAAACTCCAACCTCTGCCTCAACCCGGACCAGCTCATCACTGTAAGACCAGTTTATAACTTCTTTAGTAATAAAATCTTCATTTGGAATTAAATATTCCTTCCCAGATCTTGTTACTACAGAAACAAAACGGGTATCAAGTTTTCTAACCCATCCATATACATTTCCTATTTCTACAACATCTCCAGGCTTAATTGATTTGTCAACTAGAATAATTATTCCACTAATAAAATTGGAAACTATTTTCTGTAGTCCAAAACCAAGACCAACACCAATAGCACCACCAAGGAAGGCAAAAGCACTTAAGTCTATTCCTACAGCACTCAGAGTAAATAAAACAGCAGATGTGAAAATTAAAAACTTGGAAATCTTATTCAAAAGCACTTTAATCGAAGGTGTCAAGCCATCACTGCTGTCAATTCTGGCAGTAACAATCCTGCTGACTTTACCGGCCAGCCAGAATAAGATACTAAAAATAATAATGGCTTTAATAATAAGTAGCAGAGAGATTCTTAAATTACCACTGTTAAAAGCAAGACTGTCAAGTAAGTTTAGAGTTTCCTGATAAATATTTAGAATCCTTAAAGCTGCAATTATCCAGATTAAAAATGATAAAAAACGAAACATTTTATTCCGGGGGAAAAACAAACTAATTGCTTTTACTATTAACCAGGCAGAAACTAAATTACCAAAAATACTGATAATCACAAATGGTAAATTAAAGGCTGCCGCAATAACATAATAAAGGCCAATTAAAATCATTAAAACTAAAGGAAATAATAATTTATCAAGAATCCTTATTTTTTTGCGTTCTTTTAAAGCATTAATTTTCCCCAGCAAATCATCAACATGACTGTATAAAAATTTAGATATGAAAAATGCACTTATAGTAATTGCAGCAAAAATGATTAGTTCAATTAAGTTTGCCCAGACCAAAAGATTATTCTGTATTTTATTAATTATCAGCTGCAGATAGTTTCCCAGCTGAATATCTTCAAACATTTAATCACCTCTTTAAATCTTATAATCTTATCGATATTATAATCTAAGTTACTGAAAATCTCAGCAGCTAAACCGCAATTTTAAACTACTGACCTGATAAAAACATTCTGCATAAAAAACAATAGGAAAAATGAAATCACTGCAGCTGTAATTGGAGTCAATACCCAACCAGCACCAATTTTACCGAGTAATTTAAAATTAATATTTCGACCACCTTTAGCGAGGCCCAGTCCCAGTACGGCTCCCACAACTGCCTGAGAACTTGATACTGGTACCAGTGGTAAAGAAGGAAGGCCAAGCATAATCAGAAAATTTTTAAGACTGGCTGAAGCGAAAATAAAAAGAGTAGTTGAACTTGCCAGTACTACAATAAAAGCCCCTACAGGTGAAATATCCATAATATTCGAGCCAACAGTTAGCATAACTTTTTTTGAATAAGTAACTACTCCCACCGAGATAGCAATACCACCAAGCAAAAATAATTGCTGAGCCCCACTAAAAGTAAAGACACCTAAATTATAATCCGGAATATTCATAATTCCAGTAAAAACTCCCATTACATTAGCAATATTATTAGCCCCGAGAGAATAAGCTCCAAAAGCACCTACAATTAATAATCCCCAGCGGGTATAAAAATCAAGCTGTAAAAGATGAATTTTAGCATTATTAAGCCATTTTTTGAAGATAAAATATAAAATCACAGCAAAAAAAGCCGAAAGTACTGGAGAAAATATCCAGGCACCGACTATTTCCCTTAACACACTGAGATCAGTTGCAAAACCGGAATAAAGATTCCAGCCTATTATTCCTCCAACGATAGAATGAGATGTAGACACTGGCAAACTCAATTTTGTCATCCAGGAAACTGCAACCGCTGCTGCAAAAGCAACTACAAATGCTGCTGGCAGGGTCCCAACCTGTCCCAGAGCACCAAGAGTATTTGAAGCTCCCGCACCACTGACCACTGAACCCAAAATTACAAAGACTGTCATGATTAAAGCAGCGGTTGAAAATTTAAGCATCCTGCTGCCCACCGCGGTTCCAAAAATATTTGCTGCATCATTGGCACCTAATGACCAGCCTAAAAATAGACCACTGGAGAGGTAGATAATAACTTCAATCATTTTTCACACCACCATTTACTAATTTAAATTCTTCTCTTAACAGCTGCCACAGAAACATCTTCACTTACCATTTCTGCCTGGTCAGATAAAGCAGCAATTTCTTCAATAAAATATCTTAGCTGCAGCTTATAGGCAATATCAATCTCCTTGCATTGATCAGAGAATATTTTTCTTTTTAGTCGTTCCTCATTTTTGTCTGCCTGATGCTCATAAAAGTGTACCTTATTTACATAATCATTTACCTGAGAAATCTCTTCAAAAAAAGCTCGAACCGATTTAACCAGCATATCTACTGCCTCAGAACTATTTTCTACAAGTTCTAAAAAATCACTTTCTAATTCTTCTGGAATCACTGGTTTTTCAATAGAGATCTCATAAATCACTTCCTTTGCCAGGTCAGTTATTGTATCAATCTCTTCAATAATATTCAAAACATCAGCCCTGGATTCCGGAATCAACATATATTTATATAACTTATATTTAATATCTTTTTGATGCTCATCCGCATTATTTTCAATCTTTTTAATATCAGTTAGAGATTCCTCAAAAAGATTAAAATCTTTCTGGATATACCTTTTTAAATCTCTTTTAAAAGTTAAAGCCCCTCGATTAACAAGATCTAAATATTCTGTGATTTCAATTTCCAGTTCTCTGGAACGGCCAAATAAAATATGAGGCATAATTGTCACTCCCTGAGGTATAATTTTAATTCTTCTTTTAAGTTTTCAGCATCAGTAAAATGAATGACCCTAATTCCCTTTTTAAGTGCTGCTTTGATATTTGGTTTAGAATCATCAATAAACAATGTCTGTGATGCTTTTAAATCAAATTTATCTAAAAGATGTTCATAGATTTCAGCCTCAGGTTTAATCATTCCAATATCTGCCGAAATCACCTGTCCATCAAAATACTTAAAAAAATCATATTCGCTGCTGATATAATCAAAGGCCTTTTTCTGAAAGTTAGATAATATATATAATTTGTACTTTTGTTGTGCCAGAGACTTTATGATTTTAAGGGTGTCTTCTTTCAAAGTCAGAATTCTTTCCCAGCCCTCCATAACATCTGCGATCAAATTTTTAATTTCAGGATTTCGCTGCTGCCATTTTTCTACTGCCTGTTTTTGAGTAATAGTTCCCCGGTCAAGCTGCAGCCATTCTTCACTTGCGAAAATCTCTGACATGAGTTGTGACTTTATTTCTTCACTGTAACCCAGCTCTCCTAAATAAAGATCTGGTTTAAAATCAAGCAGAACATTTCCCAAATCAAATACTATATTTTTAATCATTACATAGCCTCCATCCTGATGATATCAGTTGCATGTAAATTTTTCCTTAAAAACTTTAATTTTATAGCAAAAATTGACAAATTCCTGTTATCTAAATATCTTCTTAATATATTATTCTAGCTTGATTAAAGTTTTCCTGTTTATTTTTAGCTTTAAAAGTAAAAAAATCCGACTAAAAGGCCGGATTTTTAAAATTTAATTTAAATTTTAAAGCTTTTCTTAAATTTTATTTAATGAAATCTTCCAAATTATTCTATCTCAGTTTTCATTTTCTTTATTAGTTTAGTAAATCTTTTATTATAGCCTTCCTGAAACTCGGAAACTTTCTGTGCTAACTGCTGTCTCATCTGAGCATTCATTCCATTCTGGCCCTGATTATTACCACCCTGAGCAGCAGCCAGAGGATTCTGACCCTGTCCCTGTGCCTGTTCTAAATGCTGTTTAACCTGCTCATCAAGCTGTTTTTTCTGAGTCTGATACTGCTGCTGTAAACTTTGAGCCTGAGTAAACTGCTTTTCGAAAAAAGTTGTATTAGCACTTTCCTTAAGTGATTCAACAGCAACCACAGCCTCTTTCCGTCTTTTTATCTGTTCAGAAGAATTACGAAGTCCAATAGACTCAATTAACATTAACTGAGCTTCTTTTAAATAAGCTTCCTCTTTATTTTCTAACTTATGCCATAAACCTTCAGCATCCATCTCTTCTTTAAAAAACGGAGCCATAATATCTTTTAGCTCTTCCCTAATTTCAAGAGAGTTTACCTCCCTATCACCTGTTCCATAAACTTCATCGGCTCTTTCCATTGCAATCTCATAAGCACTTTTCATTATTATCAGTCCTCCCTAAAAAGATCAAAAAATCTATCCTGATATGCATTAAAAACTCCCCAGCGATCAAGCTCCTGCTTCAATCGGCCAGGATCTTCATCCCCATTTTTAACCATCTCAAACATTTTTTCGATCTCTTCACTGGCTGCGATTGGCAGTCCTTCGAGATTTCTGGTAACTACAGAGTAACCATTATCATCTGTGCTTAAAAATCCCTTTTCTTCATAATCTGGAAGTTGAGATTTATAGGCACTTTTTAACATTAGAGTCTGAATAAATTTCATCAGCGAAACATCCCAGAGTTCATCTACACCTTTAATAATTACTGTTAAATTATTATCATTCTCATCTATTTCTTCCCGTATTTCAGCTTCAGCGGCCTCAATTTCTCTGCCAATAGTAAAGGTACTAATTGACTGCTTTTTATAGTTCATCTTATAAAGCAAACCGGCAAGATCTGGATTTTCGCGGGCAATCATTTGCATTGCTTTTTTTGCTTCACCACTAAACCCACTCATATTTATCATATAATCCGGAGTTAAAAGTTTTGGCTTTTCCCAGGTTATTTTCCCTTCACGAACCTTTGTTTCTGGTCCTTCCTCCGGAAATTCATCAAGATAATATGGCCTGCTGATTACATAATAGTGGAGAGTTGTATCATGTTCGGTAGAAATTAAATCGTCTGGCTCAAGCAATATCTCAGTATTTTCCAGCACTTCTTTAATTCTCTGCTTATCTTTCATTTTAACTCCTCCTCTCAAGCCTCAAATGGAGTTAAACACTCCTAATCTATATATTATATTATACCTTATCTGGAACAATTAAGTCAAAAAAGACTGAAGCAGCTGCTTCAGTCTTTTATTCTAATTATTCTTTTGAAAGTTAATCAAAGCTTTGCCGATAATCAACGAAAATACTGCAGCAACAATTATTTCAGGTATTCCATTTGTAGCAGCAACAGCCAGAGCAGCACTTAAAGGTAAATAACCTCTGATTACAGCCAGAGTTAAAACACCGGCTGTATTGACAATAGTACCAACTGCTCCAGCCAGTATTAAAGAAGTACTCTGGTTTAATTTTTTTGTTGATTGATAGGCATAATAAGCAGCCACTCCAATAAACAAACGCGGTAATATAGCAATAATCGGGTCAGCAAAAATCGGATTTGTCGCCCTAATAAAACTAAAAATACCAAAAATCAAACCAATTAGAAGCCCTACAATCGGGCCTTCAATAATCCCTCCCAAAATAGCCGGCAGGTGCATTATCGTTGCATGTCCGGCTGCGCTCGGCCAGGGAATTAAGCCCAATCCAGTAGCACCTAATATAATAGAAATAGCTCCCAGCATACCAGCAATCACGATCTGTCTTGTTTTGAGTTTTATTTTCTTTTCCTCCCATCCCAGTCCATTGATCCAGGTGGACTAAACTTATTGTATTTAACAGCTTCTAAATGGGTGCAGCTCTTAATCTTAAGATTCCGCCCCGGCTGTTATAGCTATATTATAATAATTATCAGCCTGAATAACAAGTGTTTTTAAGAATTTTTTCTTAAAGTCTCTATTTTAGTCTTTTTAACTTCTCTTTTCAGTTAATTTTTTCAAATAATTAATAATAACCTCATCAACTTCCATTGCTTTAAAGTGCTCAATCAACTTATCCTCCTTAAAGTAACGAAGCAATCTAACCAGATAGCTCATTACTTTATTTCTTTTACTCTCTCTTAAAAGCTGACGGTGAAAGAGTTCTGTTCCCATTTCATAATAATTTAGTTTTAAAGCCGCAATCAAGCGGTAAAAATCGAGATATTCATCATCTAAAAATTTACCATGAGGAATTTCTGTCAGAATTGGAGCAGGATCGGCAAATCTTAAAATAGTTTCATAATAAGCAACAGTGTCAAAATAGCTTTCTACATCAGACTCTTTAACCCGGGCCACCAGTTCTGATTTTTGATCCTCCTGCAGATCCGACTGATATTTTAAAAGTCTTAATCTGGCATAACTCAAAGCTGGAGTATCAATATTGGCAGTCTCAACTTCTTCAATTACAGCCTTTAATTCTTCCGTTGTTATTTCTCGACCCTGATCGTAGATTGTCTCATCCCCATCCAGAGCAGCCAGACTGATAAACAAACGGTTATTATAAATATCTTTTTTCTTAATCTGTTCAACTCCGCCAGCATCAACCAGGTTAAGCAGACTGTCGAGCAAACTTTTTTGATAATTTCTCGCCTCTTCATTTTCAATCAGCATCATTAAACTTGCCAGTAGATTATCATCATTATCTAATAGACTAGCAAAGTCATTAACAAAATTAGCCAGCTCCTCATCACCGTGATCCACTAAAAATCTCAGATAATCAGAAGCTACCTGCCAATTATGAAAATGTCCATCCTTTCTGCTCTTTTCAATAGTAAAGGCTGTCTTGATTTTTTCTTCGGCTGCCTGTAAATTTCCCTGCTGATAATCAGCCAGGAATAAGAGTCTCAAATAATCAGGATTTTTCATATGTTCAGTTTCCAGTTCTTCAGCAAAATTAGCAAATTCCGAATATAATTCTGTAGCCAGATAGCGGGCCAGAATATCCAAAGCAATCTGGGAATTTTTAGGCGGCAGATCTCTAATTTCAGATAGTAATTGCCTACCTTCACTTTCTGCTTTACTCATTTTGAGGTTATCCAGCTGCTGAAAAACATTAAAAATCTCAGCTGCCTGAGATAGAGCCACTTTCTTTTTTAAAGTATTATTTTCTTTAAGATTAAATCTTTCTTTAATAAAATCATCTAAAAATGAGATTACCCGCATATGTTTATATTCTTTAAGCTGATCATAATATTTTTCAAAAAGGCTTAAGGCACTTACTACATCGTCCAAATCCATCAGGGTTTCCAGTCGGAAAACAATTAACTGCAAATTCTCGGAATCAATCTGCATTGCTCTCTCGATAATATCATTGACCCGCTGAAAATTTTGACCTTTTTTATAAACTTCAGCCAGAGCAATTAATAGTGGAATGCTTTCTCCTTTATCCTCTAAGGCCTGGCGCACCAGAGTTTCTGCTTCATCAATCTCTTCCTGATCCAGCATAATGTTCACCAGTGGGGAAATAAAAGCCTCATCTAAATCAGTTCCCATTAACTGCCAGGCATGTCTTAAATATTTTCCAGCTTCCTGATAATTATTACTTTGTAAACTATAAACTATCAGAGGCAGCAAAAACCTGTATTCAAGAGGATAATTTTTTACAGCATCTTTAAGCAGATTTAATACCTCTTCTTCATTTTCTGCATCTTTAATTGCCTCAAAATATTCCTCTACGTTCTTTCCCGGATTATTGCGGGCACAGCATTTTTTGAATTTCTTACCACTGCCGCAAGGACATAGTTCATTTCGACCTATACTATAAGAGCGAACCGAATCATTTTTTCTTCTTTTAGCAATACTTTCTTTTAAACCTTTAAGTCGTTTCTCCATTTAATTCCCTACCTTTCTTAATCAGAGATAATATTTAACATTAATAGAGCTCCATCAAGCCGAATAGCTTCTGGAGCTCAATCATTTTTATTTAACTTTATTTTAATCTTATTATAGCAGATGTTGAAAATAATTTAAAGTAAAGAAATAACTACTCAGCTTTAATTATTTCTTCAATATTTTTAATAAGTAAATCTATATCTTCTTTCTCCACAATCAGCGGTGGTAAAAAGCGCAGAGTAGTTTCTTTTACTGCGTTAACTAAAAAACCACGTTCAAATAGCTGGCTGGTGATCTCTTTTGCTGATAAGCTTTCAGCAACTTCTAAAGCCAGCATCAAACCCAAACCTCTAGTTTCAATTAAATTATTATTTGAAGAAACTAATTTATCCAGTTCTCCTCTAAAATAGGCACCTTTTTCTTTAACAGAAGCTAAGAACCCAGGTTCTAGCATAATATCCATAACCTCAGCCGCGGCTCTTGTAGCAAGAGGATTTCCACCAAAGGTTGTTCCATGGTCACCCGGTTCAAAAGCTGAAGCGACTTTTTCTTTAGCCATAAAAGCTCCAATTGGAACTCCTCCTCCAAGCGCCTTAGCCAGTGATATAATATCAGCCTCAACTCCATAATTTTGATAGGCGAAAAGTTCACCAGTTCGTCCCATTCCACACTGAACTTCATCAAAAATTAGAAGAATATCTTTTTCATCGCAGAGCTTACGTACTCCTTCTAAATATTCCTGAACAGCAGGATAGATTCCACCTTCACCCTGAACTGGTTCCAGCATAATTGCTGCTGTCTGATCTGTAACTTCTGCTTTTAAAGCAGCCAGATCATTAAAGGGAACTGTAGAAAAGCCTTCCGGTAGTGGGGTAAATGGTTTTTTATATTTATCCTGTCCGGTAGCAGTTACAGTTGACATTGTTCTTCCATGGAAAGATTTATCTGCGGTAATTGTCTCAAACTTATTGCTTCCTTTTTTCTTAAAATATTTACGGGCCAGCTTTAAAGCACCTTCATTGGCTTCTGAACCACTGTTAGCAAAGAAAACCCTATCATAACAGGAATTCTGACAGAGTCTTTTCTCCAGCTCAGCCTGTGGTTCAATATAATAAAGATTAGAACAGTGAATTATTTTATCAATCTGATCTTTTAAAACCTGCTTAAAACGCTGATTACTGTAGCCTAAAGCATTAACCCCAATTCCTGCCAGAAAGTCACGATAAACCTTGCCATCCTTGCTGTATAATTTTATTCCCTCTGCTTTTTCAACATAAAGCGGGTATCTACCACTGTAGACATTCATAAAATGTTTCTCATCCATCTCAATAATTTCTTCTATTTCCATCTTATCAATTCTCCCTTCTCTTTAATAGAAATAATCAATTTTAGTCAATCACTTAAAAATAATTAATAAATTAAATTCTGCCAGACCGTCTAGTCCTTCAAAATCATGGTCCCAACGCCCCGGTCAGTAAAGATTTCTAAAAGCAGTGGATGCGCTACCAGACCATTCAAAATGTGAGTCCTGATAACTCCACTTTCCACAGCCCGCATACACCCCTCAACCTTAGGCAGCATACCTCCCTGAATTTTTCCCTCAGAAATCCACTGTTTAATCTCCGAAAATGTAAGCTGTGAGACCCTACTCTCCGGATCCTTCGCCTCAAAGCGAATACCATTTACATCAGTTAAATAAATTAATTTTTCAGCCTTTAAAGCAGCTGCCAGTTCTCCTGCTACTGCATCAGCATTGATATTTAAACCTTCACCATCATCATTGACACCAACCGGAGCGATCACAGGGATATAACCATCTTCAATCAACTTTTCAATTAACTCCGGATTAATTTTTTCAACTTCACCGACAAAACCTAAATCCTTTTTTGGGTTACTAAATTCTTTCTTCTTGGCTTTGATCAGATTACCATCCTTACCCGAAACTCCGACTGCCTTGGCCTGCATTTTATTAATCAGGGCCACAATCTCCTTATTAATTTGAGCCGAGAGGACCATCTCCACAATCTCCATTGTCTCCTTATCAGTTACTCGAAGACCATCGATAAAATTAGCTTCAATGTTTAAACGATCCAGAGTCTTATTAATAGCAGGTCCTCCTCCGTGAACAATTACCGGATTAATACCCACATATTTAAGCAGAGTAATATCTTCAATCAATTTTTCTTTTAATTTCGGATCTGCCATAATACTGCCACCATATTTGATCACGAAAGTCTTACCAAAAAAATCTTTAAAATAGGGTAAAGCTTCAATTAAAACATTAGCCTTTTCAATTAATTCTTCTATTGTACTCTCCTCCTTGCTGTTTTAATTAAAAATTATTTCTAACTTAAATTTTAGCAAAAACAGATAGATAAACATATATTCTGCTGTCTATTTTAGGGGAATAAAGCTGTTGCCTCAAGACCTGTCTCTTCGGGTAAATTAAAAATCAAGTTCATATTTTGCACTGCTTGACCAGCTGCCCCCTTAAGCATGTTATCAATTGCTGAAATAATAATAACTCTATTGGTACGTTTATTATATCTAAAAGCTAGCTGGGCATAATTTGATCCCGCTACATTCTTAATTTCAGGTAAAGAGTCTTTTAATACTTGTACAAATCTTTCTTTATTATAGGCTTTTTGGTATAGTTCCATAATTTCAGATTCAGAACTCTGCTGCTCTAAGTCAAGATAAATCGTAGCCAAAATCCCTCTCTTAATTGGAATTAAATGAGGTGTAAACAAAATTTTTGCCCTTTTCTCAGTTTCTAAATCAATCTGATCTTTTAAACTACCAAAAGTTTTTTTGTATTTTCCTGTTAAAAATTGATTTAGTACATATTCTATTTCTGAACTATGTCTGTGAACTCCAGGACTGTAGGCTTTCATTGTATTATGAGTCTCTGTAAAAAGCAGATTTTCTTTTAAACTGCGGCCGGCTCCACTCACTCCAGATTTGGCATCAATAATAATCGAATTAAGATCAGCCTTCTCAAAACTGACAAGTGGTAAAAGCCCTAAAAGTGATGCTGTCACATAACAGCCTGGATTGGCAATAAGCTCTGCTCTTTTTATTTTTTCCCTGTTAAGCTCAACTAATCCATAAACAGCCTCTCTCGCCAGTTCAGGTGATTTATGTTTAACTCCATACCATTTTTCATAAACTTCTACATCGTGATAGCGAAAATCACCACTGAGATCAATAATTTTTGTTCCTTTTCCATAAAGCTCGCCTACAATCTTCTGAGAAACTCCATGAGGCAGAGCTGTAAAAATCAAATCACTTTCCTCTGGCTTAAAATCTTCCATTGCTCTTAGCTGATAATCATTTAATATTGAACCCCTAAACTGAGGATAAATATCAACTAAACGCTGGCCGGCACTGCTTTTAGAAACTAAATCTTTTATTTCAACTTCTGGGTGCTCATGCAGCAGGCGAATCAACTCAATCCCTACATAACCGGTAGCTCCAATTATACTTACCTTTTTCATCTACTCAACTCCTCAAATAATTCTTAAGACCTCTGCTTTTACTTAACTTTTAATTTAAAGTATATCTTTGGCTTATTTTATCGCATTAAAGTATTTGAATCAAGCTATTTAGTTAATTTACTTAGATAAAGCAAAAAAAGTGTTAAACATTTAATATTAATCGATTATTGAATGGTCTAAGATTATTATTAGATAGTATGTAAAAAGTTAAGTTATATTAAATTTGGTAAAAGTAGGACAAATCTGCTTTAGATGATTATAATCAATGATAGATTTCCAGAAGCAAAAAACTTACTGGAAAAAATCGAAAAGGAATTAAATAGTAATAAATAATCTAAACAGGAAGGTGAAATTATGAAGAAATTTGAACTCAAAAATGGTAATGAAATTCCTGCTCTGGGGCTTGGAACTTCTGGTTTAAGAGGAAAAGAGTGCACTAAAGTTGTAAAGAAAGCACTTGATTTAGGTTATAGACATATTGATACTGCTGATATGTACGGAAACCATCAGGCAATTGCTGCTGCTTTAAATCAATCTGATATTAAACGCAAAGATTTATTTATAACCTCTAAAATCAAAAGTGAAGATTTAAAATATGATGATCTAAAAAAAGCTGCAGAGCGTCTTCTCAATGAACTTGATATAGAATATTTTGACTTACTTTTAATTCACTGGCCCAGTCCAGAAATACCTGTTGAAGAGTCTTTAAAAGCAATGAAAGAATTAAAAGAATCTGGAAAGACTGAAAATGTTGGCGTTAGTAACTTTACTATTCCACTTTTAGAAGAAGCTTTAGAATATGACTCTAACTTAATTACTGTTAATCAGGTAGAATTTCATCCAACACTATATCAAAAAGACCTTTTAGATTTTGCCTTCAAAAATGACATTATACTTACTGCTTACAGTCCGCTGGCCCAGGGAGAGGTATTTAAAAATAGTGTTTTAGAATCCCTCGGAAAAAAATATGATAAAAGCCCTGCTCAGCTCGCATTAAGATGGTTAATTGAAAAAAATATTGTTGCAATTCCTAAGGCAAGTTCTGAAAACCACCTTAAAAATAATCTGGATGTCTTTGACTGGAATTTTCCGGTTGATGCCGCCAGAGAAATGGAACTCTTAGACCAGAATAATAGGTTGATTGATCCCGGTTATCCTAAATTTAATTAACTTTATTTAAATAATTCATTAACCCCACTAGAAAGTAGAGATTTTTATCTTTACTTACTCAGTGGGGTTTTTTATTCATAATCTGTTTTTAAGTCTGTAGACAATTTTAGATTTCAAGATTAAGCAGCCATTCTTTTTTAAAATCAATAATTATAACAGAACACTATATTATCATATTTTAAAAAATATATTCTAGCTGATAAAATATTTCACTTCTTTTGCTTCCTTCAATAACATGATCAACTCCTGCAGCAAAAGTCAGCCGGTCAGAAAAATCATAAGTTAAACGGGGACGCCAGAGTAAAGTGTTTTCCATACCTGGTAATGTAGGCATTTCTCTATAAATTAGCCAGTTTTCAACAGATAGGTTATCACGCCAAAATGATCTCTGGATCATTAAGGAATATTCTCCTATACTTTTATCTCTCCTCAGATTATCAGGCTCATCGATTAAAAATCCTTCTTTAGCTTGGAGAGATATTAAATAATCTCCTGGATAAAAGTCAATTCCCAGCAAAACCTCCAGCTCATCATTTTCTACAATCTGGGGTCCCTGATCAGTCTGCTGCAGATAATCTCGATCAAAAAAATAGGCACCCTCTCCTTTTAAAACAAAGCTGCCCAGATCATTAGAAAAACTACCGCCAATAAAATTTTGATCTCTATAAACAAACTCACTGTTTCCTGTTATTCTGTTATAAGAATCAAGCATTAAATTATACTGAGGAAATGAGCCCGCTGTGATTTCATAGTCAAAACCCATTCCCAGAGCTGAATAGCGAAAGCCATAACCTGACCGATCAGAATTCAAATTGGATGCTTCAGGAGGCAGAGAAAAAATTGCCTCCCAAGTTCCTCCTGCTGTATAGTAATCTAATTTTAAAGCATCACTGGCTATAAAACTATCATCTGGATCAACAATGGGATGAATCCCCCTATGCTGATCATTAATTAAATTAATAACTGTCAGGCCATCTGCCTTACCCCAGGTTATTATTTGTCTTCCCAGCCGCAGGTCAGCATCTTGAAAAAATAAATCAAGATAGCCTTCATATAAATCCAGTTCCAGTTCTTCCTTTGCTGAATCAAACTTTAATTTCGGCTTAAAATATAGCTGTCCCTTGTTAAATCGGTGTTCAAAGGTCAGCTCATACTCCAAATCAGAGTATAGATCTGCACTTTTTTCTAAATCAAAGGCCGAATAACCTGTAATTTTCTGACTAATATACGCTGCACCCACAATTGAACTTGTATATAAAAGAATAACTGCTGTCAGTGCTGTGATTAGGATTAGATTGTTGGACTTTACAGTTCTTAAAGTCTTCATTTTGCAAACCTCCCTCAAACTTATTGGATTCCTCGTTTCATCATTCTTTCGCTAAACAGATTGGCGTCTATTGAGGTATTATATTCTACTTCACTATTTTTTAAGATTGTTCGGTGTTCATTTTGTAAATTATGCATTTCTGAATCAACAATTGTCAAAATTCCGCTTATTTCTTTTACCTCATTTACTGTTAAAACTTTAAGCAGTTCTCCTTCTCGATCATAAAATTCTTTTTTTAGACCAATCCATTTATCCTTCCAAACATAAGTCACAGTCCTGCTGTATAAATCATCTTCAGCCACCGGAATATTTTCAACTACATACACTTCTTTATCATGAATAGTATCTTCTCCAATTAATTTGTGTTCATCTTCAGCCAGAGTTCTATCTCCCAGATCGTCATAGGTAAAATCAGAACCCATAAAATAGTCACTTTTATTTTCTGAAGAAATTCTTTTAACTTTATTTAATGCTGGTAAAAAAATCCACTGATCATCACTCTGCTCAGAATCATAACTCCAGTTCATAAAAGAAGTATTGCGTACATCAGCAGGCGAAATGAAAAACATGATTTTCTTATCTACTTCCCCAAAATCTTTTTCAAACTGTTTAATCTCTCTAATTCGTTTAGATCCCTGTTTATTAACTAAAATCATTTTCAAATTTGCAGTTCTGCTGTCACCAGTCTCACGGTTATATACTTTTTTCATAATTTCCTCTCCACTTAAATCTGCGGCTAAAGCTGTGCCAAAGGCTGTTATTAAAACCAGTAAAATTACACCTGTAAATATTATTTTATTCCTCATTTTTGATCATCCTTTCTTCTATTAAAAATGAATTTTGGTTCTATAATGTCAATTAATGCCACTACCAGAGTCAGGGTCCCAACTAAACTAACAAATAATGCATTAGAAACCAACCAGCCGAGCTCTCTATTTGGAGGGAATTTTGAAAATGTTAGTACCATAAATCCTGCAATTACTACTAAAGCATTAAAGGTAATAGCCCTACCGGAAAGATTAATTGCTTTATCAGCAGCTTCTACTTTACTAAAACCTCGGATACCATAGTACTGATAGCGTGATAAAAGATGAATGGCATAGTCAATTCCCATTCCAACTGCAATACTTGAAATCAGAGCCGTAGTAGTGTTTAAAGATACTCCAAGACCTCCCATTAAACCAAAGTTTACAGCTGCTGTAACTGCAATCGGCAGAACTCCTATCAGACCAGCTGTAAAACTCTTAAATAAAAGACTGAGCAGAAAGAAAACTCCAATCAGAGAAATTGCCAGACTTAAAATTTGACCGTCCAGGATCAAGCCAGTAAATATCATATTTGTATAGGCTGAACCTGCAAAATCAACTTCAAATTTATCTAAAGATGTGTGAGCAGCAAAATCTTCAATTTCAGCTATAATACTTTTTATTTCCTGACTTCTATCTGTTTTCAAACTAATCTGAACATGCAGTTGTCGGTAATCATAGTCAATTAATCTGTCCAGATCTTCCGGATCGCCCGACATTGAATATAATAGTAAATACTGGGCAACTAACTCGCGCGAATCAGGTATTTGATTGAATTCTTCTTGATTTTCATTCATTACTTTATTTATTCGCCGCAGGTAATCATTTAAGCTGTAAGTTGTACCAATAAGCTCTCTTTTTTCCAGTTGATTTTGTAACTTCCAAATATCTTTTAGATATTTTGGATCTTTAAAAACTCCATTTTCTTCAGCTTTAAAAATTAAATTTAGCTGTGTTGTACCACCAAAATTATTGTTAATAAAGTGATCAGCTTTAACTATTTCTTCATCTTCGCTAAACTTATTTAACATACTGGAGTCAATCCAGATTTTAGAAGCACCATAGACTGCCATTACTGTAATTATTATTGTTAATACTACAATTACTTTTCTCTTTTCTCTTACAAATTTCGATAATCCATGGAAAAATTTTTGATCAGCTTTTTTATTTTTATCATTTTTTAACTTTAATACTGGCAGGCCAATCACTTTTAAACCAGCTGGAATCATAATTAAAGAAAAAAACATAGCACTCATAACTCCTGCTGCTGTAAATAAGCCGAAATATCTAATTGGCAGTACATCTGAAGTTAATAATGATAAAAAGCCAGCTGCAGTTGTAACTGATGTCATAACCACAGGTTTCCAGAGTTTCTGCTGCATCTCTTTAATTAAATCAAGTTTATCACGATCAGGTTGAGCTTTAATTTCCTGATTTAAATGACTGAGCAGATGAATTCCATCAGCAACTCCAAGCGCAATCAGCATCACTGGAATCATTGTTGAAACAGCATAAACTGGGATTTCAAAGTAAGACATCAAGCCAAAAGCCCAGATTGTACTGAAAAGAACCACCAATACTGTCAGCAAGGTGCTTTTAAAACTATGCAGAGTCAAAAAGAGAACTAAAATGATTACAAAGATAACAATAGGAATCATTTTTTTCATGTCCTGGGGCATCAAATGAGCTAAAGTTCCCTCCACAACAGGCTGACCAGCAATATAAATATTTTCGCTGCCACCGCGATAAGGCTCAACAATTTCTTTAACTTTTTGATAAAGCTTAAGCCTGTCTATTTCTTCATCTTTTAATTCTGCCATTATTAAAGCTGAATTGCCTGTTTTGGAAACAATTCTGCCATTTATCATTTTGTTTGTTTCTACTTCTTTTTTTAACTGTAAAATTTCAGCTTCATTTTCTGGCAGTTTTTGATATAATGGATCCACTTCCAGACCAAAATCACTACTCTTAATATTATCAACTGTAGCCAGACTTTTTACATCACCTCTAGCTACTTCAGGTAATTTTTCTAAAGCTCGAGATATTTTATCAATCTTTTTTAAAGTTTCAGGATTATAAATTCCATATTCTGAACTATTATTTGCAACTGCTACTATTATTGAGTCACTAATCCCAAATAAATCTTCATATTCTTCACTCGCAACAAATTTGGGATGGTCTGCTGGCTTATATTTATCGAGATTTGTTTCCAGACGTGCATTCTCATAAATTTGAAAAGTAAAAAAAGCTGTAATTATCAATATTATAATCAAGACTGTTTTTGGGAACTTCAGCACTAAATCTGTTATTCGATTAATCATTTTAATCCCTCTTTTCTTTTCAATTTCTGTCGTATTATTATTTATAACACTATATGAATGAATGCTCATTCATATAGTGTTATAAAAGTATCAGCTGCTTTCACAGCCGATATTAGTTTTAAAGTGACGGAGTTTTTACATTTAAAACTTCAAACTTTTCTCCCTGATCTGCTCTTAATTCCATTTCTGTATTTGGAGAACAGGTAATTACTGTTCCAGCTTCTACAACATTGGACTGATCACCAATTCTCAAAGTACCCTTGCCCTCTTTAACATAGAAAAACACATCTACCGGCACCTGATGAGCAGGTACAATATCTCCTTTAGATAAAACAAGATTCATTACCTGAGCATTCTCATGTTTTAATACTTCCTTAGCAATTACTCCTCTTTTGTTCTTCTTTCCCTCTAGTTCACTTAACTTAATTATTTCCATCAAGATCAACTCCTCCATTTGATAATTTAAATTTTACTTATTTAAAAAACAACCTTAATGAATGATTGTTCATTCATTAAGTCAATTATAAAAAATATAGCTCAAGTTTACAGTGATTAAGCTCACATAACTAAAAACTTCTTATTTATTTTTTCTAAAATAAAGAGCTACTGCCAGGATAAAGAGTACTGCAATATAAACTTCAACAGGCATCTGACTCCTCCCTTTAAAATAAGATAACTTCTAAAATTATTTAAATATGTGTTCAATTCTTTTAATAATAAAATCAGGTCCATCCACAAGCATTTCTATCTCTGGTTCAGTAAGAGCAAATTCGATTATTCCCTGCATTGAACCAAAAAAATAAACAGCCATCAGATGGGCATTAATGTCCTTTATCTCAGCTTTGTTAATTCCTTCTACAAATATGTCTTCCAGCATCTTAATTAAAGAATTCATATTTTCCTTAATTTCATTATTATCTTTAGCTCTAGAAAATTCTTTTTCTCGAACAAGAACCCTACCTAAATTTGGGTTTTCTCTTAAAGTTAAAAAATGCCTGTCCAAAAATTTCTTTAAAAATCTCCTGGTTGATAATTTTTGCTCCTTTAACTCAGATATACTTTTCATCCTTCTCTGAATCTCATATTTAAATATATATGATAAAACTTCATCCTTACTTGAAAAATAATTATAGATAGTGCCAACCGCTAATTGGGCTCTATCAGCAATATCCTGCATCCTTGTATTAAAAAAGCCTTCCTCTGCTATTACTTCTATAGCTGCTTTTCTAATTCTAGCTTTCGTTTCCTGTGCCACCCTGATCAACTCCTTGAATGAGTGTTCATTCATATTATAACATTATAAATATTATCTGTCAAAATTATTTTTAAATCCATCCCAGATAAATTATTTTAATTCTTATTCAGTTTCTTTTTCAGCTCATAAACATCAAGCCGCTCGGGTACATAGTCTTCATCCCTATTTTCAACCTCTGAGACTGGAATGGATAATTCTCTGCTTATTATTTTTTTAATTCTGCTTTCACAGAAATTAGCCTGGCACTCTCCGGTTTTAGCCCAGGTTCGTCTCTTAATTGCATCAGTGGTTTTGATCGGAATTGATCTATTCAATGCATCTAAAATTTCTGCCTCAGTAACCTTTTCGCAGCGACAGATAATGTTTTTAGCTGGATTTTCATGATCTATTTCACCAGCAAAATCTTCATCTTTTTTTATTTCAATAGCCGGTCTCTGAGAATTAAAATCTTTTTTAGGACTCAACTCAAGACCAGATTCTGCAAGCAGCTTTACAATTCGTTTGGCAATAGCAGGTGAAGAAGTAAGTCCGGGTGAGTCAATTCCAGCTGCCTGAATAAAACCCTTAATCTTACTTTCTTCTATTATAAAATCTTCTCGAGTACTTTTGGGTCTTAGCCCGGCAAAAGTCCTCAACATTCGATTTGTATCAAAATTTGGAATTGATTTTCTTGCCTGATCAATAATATATTTAATTTCTTTAAAACTTGTACTTACATCATTCTTTTTATCTATCTCTTCGGCGTTAGGACCAATCATAAAATTACCATGAGTAGTTGTAGTTGTTACAACCCCCTTAGTTTTTGGATTGGGAGCCTGAAAAATTACTGTATTAACAAGGTGACCCTGACTTTTACTAAAAACAACATATTCTCCTCGCATCGGGTAGATTTTAAAGTCATCAGTATCCAGCATAGCAGCAATCTGATCTGCATAAATTCCGGCAGCATTAATAATATAGCGACTTTTTACTTTTTCTTTAACAGTTTCTATTTCAAAATATTCATTTTTCTTTTCAATATTAATTACTTCTGATTCCAGTTTCAAATCCACCCCATTATCAACAGCATTTTCTGCCAGGGCAATTGTAAATTGATAAGGTGAAGTAATACCTATACTCCTACAGTAAAAAGCAGCCTGTACCTGATCACTAACATAGGGCTCAATCTCTTTAATTTGATCACCGTAAATTATTTCTATATCCGCTTCAGGCTGACCCACTTTTAAGGCATTTTTATATAATTTTTCTAAAGTTTTCTCATCTTCATCATTAAAAGCAAGTACAAGTCCACCTGTTTTTTGATAACCAAAATTAAGTTCTTCATTCAATTTTTCATACATAGAATTCCCCTGAATACATAGCTCTCCCTTTAAAGTTCCTGCCTTAGCTACATAACCACCATGAACAATCCCTGTATTTGCCTTTGAAGCTCCAGTTGAAACATCAGATTCTTTTTCTATTAATGCGACTGAAAGCTTGTATTTTGATAATTCTCTGGCAATAGCTGAACCGATTACACCTGCCCCTATAATACTGACATCATACATTTAAACACCCTCCCATTTTTAAATGTTTGATTAAAATAAATATTACAAATTTTTAAATAATTATATTGAGCTGTTTAGTTAAATGCTTCCCGCTATTTAGATTCGGGAAGCATTTTTGTTTATTGATCCTCATATATTTTTTTATACTCTTTATGAGCTTTAGTTTTATTTATCTCATAAATTGCTTTAACCAAAACATTATTTCTCTGAAACATTTCTAAAATTGATTCCAGATCAAGGCTAAAAGCAATAGCTGAACCACAATCAGCAGATATTTCTGGTGGAACAGCAGCCATTCTATAAATTATATCATTATCCATCAGTACTTTTTCGGCTTTAATTGAGTGATGAGTAGATTGAAAAAGTATTAGTTTTTCATTTTTTACTCCCATATGATTTTAACTCCTTTATTAGAGCCATTATCTTTCTCAGTAGCTTTACCAATTAAAGCTGCTTCAATATCTTCTGCATAAAGATCAATCAGAAAATCCGCCGCATCTTTTTCAGCAACAGAAATTAATAAACCACCTGAAGTCTGAGGGTCATACATCAACTCATATAATATCTGATCTCTTTCCCCAAGATGGGTTACAAAATCCTCATAATTATCCCTGTTTTTATAGGCACCGGCAGGTAACAAACCCGATTCTACATATTCGCGACATTCTGAAAATATTGGTATCTCTGCTGCCTCAATTGAAAGCTCCAGAGAGCTATTTTCTGACATTTCTAATAAATGACCTATAAGCCCAAAACCAGTTATGTCAGTACAGGCATTTATCTGGTACTGATCAAAATATTTAACTGCTTTATTGTTCAGCTCCAGCATAGAAGCAACAGCAGGATTATCTATATTACTGCTGGCAAGACCTGCTTTAATCGCAGAGACCATTACTCCTGTCCCCAGAGGTTTGGTTAAAATCAGAGAATCTCCTGGCTGAATACTGGAATTACTGACTAATTTATTGGGTTCTATGATCCCAGTTACAGAAAGACCATATTTAGGTTCATCATCCTCAACTGTATGTCCTCCACAAAGACTTGCCCCTGCTTCTTTAACTTTATCAGCTCCACCCTGAAGAATTTGAGAAAGTATTTCTCCTTCCAGACAGCTGGGAAAACCAACAATATTCATAGCAAGAATAGGCTTTCCCCCCATAGCATATACATCACTTAAGGCGTTTGCTGCTGCTACCTGGCCAAAAAGATAAGGATCATTTACCACAGGAGTAAAGAAATCAAGTGTCTGAATCAGAGCAAGTTCTTCTGTAAGCTGATAAACTGCTGCATCATCAGCTTTATCCAGACCAATAAGTAACTTTTCTGGATCAGCGGGAAATTTAACGCGACGCAGAACCTGCGCCAGAGCCCGAGGGCCCATCTTAGCCGCTCAACCAGATGTTTTACTGTAATCAGTCAACTTTATATTTGACATAACTATCACCACCTCCTCAAAAAATTAAATAGTATATGCTTTTATATTTTTAAAACTGCACTACTATTTAAACTATCTGCAATCTCGTACATATTGCTAATCTCTCCAACCTGCATTTGAGTTTTTAAATCATAAAAATCAACACAGGTACCACAGAGAAGAATTGTTACACCTCTGGCTTCAAGTTCTTTTAAAGCTGCTACTATATCTTTTTCCAAAATAGCAAGTTTAACTCCAGAATTAATAAAAATTATTTTTTCGGGCAGAGGATTTAAGTCTTTAATTGTTGATATAAAACCTTTTATCAAAATTCGCCCCAGCTCTTCGTTACCTTCACCCATTGTATCAGAACTTATAAAATAAATTTTAGCCTCAGAACCAGCTTCAGAAACTGAAGTCTGATCACCTGCTACTAATGTATCTGCAGATGAGAATTCTGATTGTTTAAACATAACTTTAAACTCAGTTTCCGATTCTTCTACTACAGAAATTTCGGCTTTCATTTTCTGTCCCAATTTACTTAGATTTTCAACTGCAGTTCTATTATCCACTATTACTATAAATTTTTCATTGTTATCAAGTGCCTTTTTGGCCTTAACTACAGGCTTAGGACAGGCAAGTCCTCTGGCATCTATCTCCAGCATAAATTTATGCCTCCTTAAAAATTTATCGTCTCGTCTAAAATCTAAGCTTCAACTTATTTTTTTAGATTTAATTAAATAATTCTTTTAGTTTTATGAATTCAAATCAATGATTCAATAATATTTAAAAATCTGTCTATCTCAGCTTCAGTATTAAAATAACCGGGACTAACCCTAATCATACCCTGCCCTAAAGTTCCCAAGTTCTTATGTAGTATGGGGGCGCAATGCAGTCCGGCTCGCACTTCTATCTTATATTTATTCTCCAGTTCAAAAGCAATTTGATTAGAACTTCTATCACCTATATTAAAAGAAATAACTGCAGTTCGATTAGTAATATCATCTCTACCATAGCTTTTTATTAGGGGAATAGTATTTAGACCCTCAATTAAACGGTGCAGTAATTTTAGTTCCTGCTGATGAATTTTGCTTATACCTTCCTCTTTAATAAAATCAATCCCTGCTCCCAAACCTGCTATTCCAATAGAGTTAGGGGTTCCAGCTTCAAGATAATCTGGCATTATTTCAGGCTGATCTGTACTTAAAGAATTACTACCGGTTCCCCCTTCCTTAAGTGGTAAAAGGTAACTGTGATTTTTAACATAGAGTGCACCAATTCCAGGAGGACCAAAAAGCGATTTATGACCGGCGAAGGCCATAAAATCTACTGCCAAATTATTCAAATTAATATCTATTACTCCAGCTGTTTGAGCTGCGTCAATTAAAAGCAAAACACCTGCCCTACTTGCAATCTCAGAAATCTTGACAAGATTATTAACTGTACCAAGAACATTGGATGCATGCGAAAGTACAATTAGCTTTGTTTTGTCCTGAATACAATTTTCAAGTTCCTGATAATCAATCTCTCCATTTGAATCAAAACCAATAAAATTTATATCTATCTCTTTTTCTGCTTTAAGTCTTCTTAAGGGTCGCAAAACTGAATTATGTTCAAGACAGGATGTAATTACCTGATCTCCTTTTTTTAAAACCCCTTTAATTACCGTATTTAAAGCTTCTGTGGCACCAGAATTAAATACAATTTTACTGGAATCCTGGAGAGTAAAAAAATCTGCAATTTTCTCTCTAACCATAAAAATCTCTCTACTGGTAGAGTTACTGCTTCCACTGCCAGAACGAGAAGTATTAAAAGCAGAACTCCTAAAAAAATCATTTACCTTATCATATACAATATCAGGTTTTGGACAGCTGGTTGCAGCATTATTTAAATATATCATTTTATTTCCAGCCTTTCTTAGCTTACTCTTTTTAATATATTCTTGATTGATAAATGAAATCCTTTATCCTGTTGAAATTAATTATCAAAATAAAAGACCCCCTTCTAGCTGCTCAGGCCAGAGGGAGTCTTAACTAAACTATTTATTTAATTTATCTATTATATTTTATTCTAAATTATCCAGATCAGCTTTTACTTCTTCTACCAGGCGGTCGATTTCCTGATAGTCTTCTTCCGATCCATGACCCTTAGCAACTACTGGATCATAGAGATCAACTTTCAGATTAGGCATCAGCTCTAAAAGTTTATCAGTCATTCTACCTGCCCAGCCATAAGATCCAATAATTGAAGCATAGCGAGTTTTAGGCTTTAAAACATTGGCCAGATAAGCTGCATATACTGCAGAAGGATGTGGACCGGTTAAAACAGTTGGAGAACCAAAGATTACAGTTGAAGCATCAACCAGAGAAATTGCCAGATCTCCTAAATCAACATCTGCCAGATTAAATGGTTTAACCTTAACCCCTTCATCGATTAACTGACTAATAAAATATTTAATTAAGTCATCAGTACTTCCATGCATAGAAACATAAGGAACTACAACTTCTGGTTTGACTTCATCACTTACCCACTCCTGATAAGCTTCTAAGATCATTTCCGGATTATCATAAATTGGACCATGACTCGGTGCAATCATCTCAATCTCATAATCTTCTAATTTTGCCAGATTCTTTTTGATTATCATTCTAAAAGGCATCATAATTTCTGCATAATACCTTTTAGCAGCTTTATAAACTTCACTATGGTTTTCTACAAACAAATCACTTGTTGCCAGATGAGAGCCAAAGAAATCACAGGGAAATAAAATGTTTTCTTCCTGCAGATAAGTGGACATTGTTTCAGGCCAGTGAACCCAGGGAGTATCAATAAACTCTAAAGTACGTCCACCCAGATCAACAGTTTCGCCATCTTCAACCACTCTAATCTTATCTGCATCAAGTTCCATTAAATCCAAAAGCATTGGTTTAGCTTTTTTGGAAGTTAAAACCTCAGCCTCCGGATATTTTTCTAATAAATAAGGAATGGAACCCGAATGATCCTGCTCAGCATGATTGGAGATAATATAATCAATTTTTTCTACGCCAAGATCGTCAAGATTATCTAAAAAATCCTGAACAAAATCAGGTTCTACTGTATCAATAATAGCACTCTTTTCTTCACCTTTAATAAAATACGAGTTATAACTTGTACCATCAGGTAGTGGAATCAACTCATCAAATAATTTACGATGCCAGTCAATAACTCCTACACTGTAGATATCATCTTTTACTTTTCTAAACATTTAAAACTCCTCCTTATATTCTTATACTTTTTGAAAGTTATTATATTAGAATATGTAAAGACAGATTTGACCTGTCAATACATATTATATTAATTCCGACTTCTTTTGTCAAGTTTATTGTACAGTTTTTATTCTTTAATTTCCGTGAGCTATGTCACAGAAAAAATACCTTTTTTATTTACACTAAAAGGTATTCTAAAGCTTTCATATTCATCTGTAAACAACACTGTCAAGATTAGCTTCATATAAAATATATTTATCAAAATTATTTTCTATCTCCACAGTAATTGAGCCAGGGAGATAATAATTTTTATAATCAATATAATCATTATAAGATGCCTTAAGGCTGACACTATTTCCATCAAAACTAAATTTGCCCGAAGTGATTGTGCTTAAAAGACCATCGTCATTGAATTCAAGAACAAAGTTTATTTTACCAGTATCAGTATCCAACTCTAATAAAGTCCGGTTATTACTCATATATTTATAATCTATATTTTCACTCGATAAATAATAATAGGGAAAATAAACTGCATCAATAATCATGCGGCTTCCCAAAAAATTCCTGGCAGCCTGTCCATAAACCTCTCGTTCATTTTTAACCCCTAAATATTTGAATTCATAAATCTGATTTTCTCCAATTGATACTTCTCTTAACTTATCAAAAATAATACGATTTTCATCAATAAACCACTCACTAACAAATTCTTCGTTTTTTAAATTATAAAAGGATTTTACTTTAAAATCATACATCTCACCATACTTGTCTTTGCGAAATTTACCAGAATAATTTAAATTAACATAAGTTGATAAGTTATTACGATCAGGAATACTAAGCTGAATATATCTCCTTAATGAAGACGGAATAGAAATACTGTTTGGATTAGGAATAGTAATATTATCACTGAGTGTATATCTTCTCTGCATCGAGCTGACATCCTGCTTATACTGTCGATCAAGATAAATATTGGCAAGCACTGTATACAAGGAAAATGAAATTATTAATAGAAGTAATAATATAAATATTTTTTTCAGCAAGATAATCACCCCGTATTCATTTTTTAAAGATAATTACAAATTTTACGGTTAACTGCTTTTAAACAGGCTTTTGCTATTGCTAAAGATATATTATTATTTACATGAACTGCCCCAACTAATTTCTCCTGCATCATATTATTCTCTGGATTATACATCGAAATTTGAGCAATTACAAGGTCCTCTTTACCTTTAATAGTAAAAATATCATCTACAATAAGCTGAAGATTAAATTCCACAAACTTGTTCAAAATTGTCAAAACAGACCTCCCGATCAATTTTTCTATATTTTCACCAATTTGTGCTTCAAAACTTTCTTTAATCTCCTGGCCATTTATTTTCATTTCTACATTACAGCGAGAACGATTATTTTCAGTATAAATTGAAACTAACTCTATTCGATCATTCGCATAACCTTCCATTGCCTCTGAAAAATCACTGTCTATTCTGGCAATACTGATTTTTTTATGGTCAATCTTAAAATCTTTATGTACCAGACAAACTGTTTCTACATCTCTGACTATTCGCTTGGGATCTCTTTTCTTATCGGCTATAATATGGATTTCATCTATCTCATCTACCCCTGTTAAATTACAGGATACTACTCCCTCAAGTTCCTGAATCAATTTCTTTATTTCTGTATTCATATTCAGCTCTCCCCTTTTCCTGATAGATTAGTATTCAAGTGACAACTCTAATTCCCTAATTTTTTCTTCACTTTTAAATTTGTCATCAAAATATCCATCTTTAATCAACTGGATCATTTTCCGGGCAATTTCTGGATCAAACTGCCCTCCAGAACACTTTTTAAACTCAGCAATAATTTCTTCTTTTGTCATCGGAGGTTTATATGTTCTCCCGGTAATCATAACATCCAGTGAGTCACAGGCCGTTAAAATTCTAGCTCCTACCGGAATTTTTTCTCCTTTAAGTCCTTCGGGATATCCTCTGCCATCCCAACGTTCATGATGATAAAGAATTATATCAAGCTCATCATTGATTAAATCAATGTCCTTTAAAAGTTGATATCCATACTCTGTATGTCGTTTAATCTCCTTATACTCCTGCTCACTCAACTTATCTGAGCTTCTTAAAATATCATCATCAACATAAATTTTACCAATATCATGGATCTTAGCAATACTGATAATCTTTTCTGACTTTGCTCTGGATAAATTCATTTCATTACAAAGATGGTATGTATAATTGGCCACCCGCTCACAATGACCCTCAGTATAATGATCTTTTGAATCAATTACTTTAAGAAAACTTTCGATTATCTGGGTATAGGAGTTCATCTGCTGCAACCGTGAATAGAAAAAATCTTTAATAATAAATAATAAGATAATGACAAGAACAAATAGCACTTTACTGAAATACATATAGGAAGCGAGTAAAACCAATCCTAAAAAGTAAGAAGTAATCAGATTTTTGGAAAGCTCCCTGAAATAACTTAATAATGACATTTGATTTACATCATTATCAGCTAAATTAATTACAACATACACTAGAAAATTGTTAACAATAAAATAAATAATACTGGCAAATAAAGTAGACATAATTGGAAAAGAATTACTGTCAAGCACAGGGGTAGTTAAGTTAAAAATTAAAGCTCCTGCAGAAGATGCAAGAAAAAAAACAGCTCGATTAAACAAAAACTTATACCAGACAAAATATTTTATTTCCTCTTTAAAAGTTATTGTGCCCACAGCAGCAATAATACCTGCCCATAAAGGATTAACAAAATAAAATGCACTTAATAAAACTGGTAAAGTCATAGATGTTTTAATTTCTGTAATATAATTAAAGAAAATACTATAATTATTCATCACAAATGTCACAATTAATAAAAAAGTTATATCAAAGAAATCAATCTTATAACTATAATTAATAGATAATATAACAAGTACAGAAAAACAAGCTAAATATATTATTGTTAAATAAGCTTTTAACTTTTTACTCAATTGTAATCACCTCTTTATTAATAAATCTGACAGCAGATATTTTAAAATTTTACCACTTACTTGATTCAGCTAATACGGAAATAGCTGTACCAAATGTAATCAAAGCAGTTGTTATAGCAACATAAAGCTTTTTCATTAAGATTCAGCTCCCTTCGTTATCTGTATTTCTAAGCTCAATTTACGAAGGTAAGCTCGGCTCATTTTATTTAAGCTAGTCTCATTCTGCTGTCAGATTACTCTTTAATATAATTCAATATTTTTGGCAGAAGTCCTCTTTTTTAGAGCAAAAAAAGTGCTTTAATAGCTTTAATAATAAGTATTACCAATAAATTTAGTAAAATTATATTATCTTCCAAAAGAAAAAGTTCTGAGTTTAATTCTCAGAACTTGTAATTATATATATTTATTTATAGGTGTTTTCCAAACGACACATTCCGACATATATCGGGTGGTTCACGGTACTAGTATGCTACTCCAGATTGGGCTCGGTCATCTTTTTAGGATCTACATATTGTTCAAATTCTGCTTCAGTTAAATAATTAAGATTAACTGCAGCTTCTTTTAAACTTAAATTTTCTTTAAAAGCTTTCTGGGCGATTTGGGCTGCCTTATCATAACCAATAATCGGATTTAAAACCGTAACTAACATCAAACAGCTATCAAGATAAGATTCAATTTGTTCCTGATTGGCTCCAATCCCCTTTAGACAGCGCTGATTATAAGATTTAACCGCATCTCCAAGTAAGCTGATAGATTGTAAAATATTGTGGATAATTAAAGGTTTAGCAACATTAAGCTGAAAATTACCACTACCCCCACCAATATTAACAGCTGTATCATTTGCCATTACCTGTGCAGCTACCTGAAATAAAGCTTCCGCCTGAGTTGGATTAACCTTTCCCGGCATAATTGAACTACCAGGCTCATTTTTAGGTATTTTAATTTCACCAATACCACAACGCGGACCAGATGCAAGCCAGCGAGTATCATTTGCAAGCTTCATTAAAAAAGAAGCTGCTGTTTTTAAAACCCCACTTAAATTAACAAAACTATCATGAGCTGCAATACCGGCTGATTTGTTCTGAGCCACTTTAAAAGAATTTTTAGTTTCCAGATTAATAAATTTAACTGCTTTCTCAGCAAAACCCACCTTAGTATTTAAACCAGTCCCAACAGCAGTTCCTCCCAGTGGCAACTTTTTTATATATTTAAGACTATCTTTAAGCATTTCAATAATATCAGTAATCTGGGCCGAAAATGCTGCAAACTCCTGGCCTAAAGTTATAGGGGTTGCATCCATTAAATGAGTTCGGCCAACTTTAACTAAATCTGAATACTTTTCAGCTTTTTGTTCCAATTCTGTCTGTAATTTTTCAAAAATCGGCAGCAAAAAATCTTCAGTTCTGCTGACAGCTGCCAGAGCCATTGCGGTAGGAAAAGTATCATTAGATGATTGAGACATATTGACATCATCATTGGGGTGTACAGGTTTTTTACTGCCTGGTTCTTCCCCTGCCATCTCTGAAATCCTATTTGCCAGCACCTCATTAACATTCATATTTGTCTGAGTTCCCGAACCTGTCTGCCAGAGTGAAATAGGAAAATGCTGATCCAGCTTCCCCGCGATTAATTCATCGGCTGCCTTTAAAATATAATCTCTCTTTTCTCTACTAATCAATTCCTGCTCATAATTGGCCAGTACAGCAGCTTTTTTGACAACCCCATAAGCTCTGATAATTTCTGTCGGCATTTTTTCTTCACCAATCGGAAAGTTTTCCACTGCCCTTGCAGTCTGTGCACCATATAGTTTATCACTGGGAACTTTTACCTGTCCCAAACTATCTTCTTCTAAACGGTAATCCATCTGGCACCTCGCTTATTAAATAATTAATTTTTTAAACTACTTTTATACTTTAAACCAGAACATTATCTTCTTTTTCATCTTTATCCGATTCTTCCAGCTCTTCCTGATCTTCTAGTTCTTCCAGTTCTTTCATTACCTGCTTTTCCTCTTCTGGATCTACCTTATAGAGATCAACCTCAATCTCTTCAGGGTCCTTATTTTTCTTTTTTGAAATTTTATCAGCTGAACTTTCTTCTTTTCTGGAGTCAGTCTCAGAACTAACCACACTATCACCAATCAAAGAAGCTTCCCATTTACCACAACGATCTCCAGTAACTGCTATTACTTTTCCATCTGCAATAACTTTAATTACCTCACAGTTATTGGCACAGTCTCCACACTCAAAACTTTTAGTTTCAAACTGCTGCTCTGTTAGATCAAAGCCTCTAAAACTGCTGGCCTTACCACTTCTTTTAACATCCCTTTTGGCAAGCATGGCAATTCCAATTGCTCCCATTACATCATGATGCTCAGGCACAGTAACTTCTGCGTCAATTTCGTCTTCAAAGGCAGCTTTAATTCCAACATTAGCTGCCACACCACCCTGAAATATATATCTTCCTTCTAAAACTCTATTCCGCACAAGGTTATTCATATAGTTTCTAACCAGTGCCTTTGAGAGACCTTTGATAATTTCTGGCTTAGTAAAACCATACTGCTGTTTTGAAATCATATCTGATTCTGCAAAAACTGTACAGCGGCCGGCAATCCTTACATCACGATCAGCTTCCAGGGCTAACCCACCAAACTCTTCAATTGGAACTCCCAGCCTTTCCGCCTGATGATCAAGAAAAGAACCTGTTCCGGCAGCACAGACAGTGTTCATGGCAAAATCAACTGCTATCCCATCCTCAACAATAATTAATTTCGAATCCTGACCACCGATTTCAAAGATAGTACCGGCATCAGGATGATAATAGGTTGAAGCTCTAGCATGAGCTGTAATTTCATTTTTAACAGTATCAGCACCGAGTACATAAGCAATCAGCTGGCGTCCACTACCAGTCACTCCAACTCCACTGATTTGATAATTTTGAATTTCTATTTCATCTTCAAATTTACTTAAACCTTTTTTGACAAGTTCAATTGGATTACCTGAGTTACGGGTATAAAGTTTAAACTGTAATTTATTTGCTTCATCAATTGCAACAATATTGATGCTAACTGAACCTATATCTACACCCAGATAAAGATTTTTCATCTACATAACCTCCCTGTAATCTTTTTCTTTAATCATGTCCAGAAAAGCTTCTACTCTTGTCAGTACATTAGCATCAGCCGTCTGTTCGTCTATAGAAATAGTTAAGACCGGTATTTCGTATTTTTCGGATAGATCATCCATTACACTCTGAGATACAAGCTCAGGTAAACACCCAAAAGGTTTAAGATGAATAATCCCATCGAAACCTTTTTCTTTAAAATCAATAGCATGACCAATATTTCCTCGTGCATGACCACCAATTTCAATCTCTATAAATTCTTCTCCTTTAGCTTCAATTTCTTCTAAATCCTTACCTGTAAAAGGAAGGGCATTGTCTCTAACCCAATCAGTTAGATATTGAGAACGTTCAACCTCAAAGCCAAAGCGGTTAACTTTTTCTTCAATTTGATTATTAATAGACTGTTCTAGCACCACATAGATTTCACCAATAATTCCAATTCGATAACGTTCATTTTCAGGTGGTATTGAAGTTTTAAATTTCTCTAATTTATTTAAATACTTATTTTTAATTTCTTTGACTTCAGCTGCAGACTTTATTTGATAAAAATCCTGTTGAGCATCCATCCAGATTCTATTTATTTTACCGCTGTCACTATAGGCTCTTAATACCTCTATCTTTTTTTCAATTTCATCAAGAGCACGAGTCAGATCATAAATTGTTTTAATTACTTTTGCTACCTTAAACCAGGAACTATCTCCTTTTAATCTTTTAACAATATCATAAAAATATTTATAATCATCATGAGGAGAATCAATAACTATAATTTCCACATCATAACCCAAATCTTTTAATATTTTTTTATGAACCTCGCCATAATAACCTGCACGGCAGGGACCATGCCCCCCACTTGTAACTAAAGTATTAACATTTTTCTCCATAAGTTTTAAATAAATACCTGTTATCACCTTAAAGGGAAAACAGGCAAATTCAGGACTGTATTTTACCCCCAGATCAATGATTTCTTTATTCGGTTTGGGAGGCATTACAACATCATGACCCAGCAGTTCAAAAAGCTTTTTATATACAATTGTAGGACCCATGTAAGGAAAAGATAATCGCATATTAGTTTTTCTCCTTTTTTAGTCTGAGTAAATCAATAAAAGCTTCAATTCTGGTTATAATATGACTTTCGCCGGTCTGCTCATCAATTCTTAAAGTCATAAAAGCTTTATTATTTTCTTTAGCATCCACTTCTAAAATCTGACCAAGCATTGAGTCAGGACCACAACCAAAGGCCGTTAGGTGAATAACTCCATCTATTTTATCATTTTTAAAATAGTGTTCTGCCGCTCCATAAAGTTTGTTTGTAAACTCCCAGAACATCGGTTTTCGCAATCTTGATAATTCCTTTTCTATTATTTCTTCTGCTACCATAGAAAAAGTATGAACGCGAACTCCCATTTCTTTAAGTTTATTTATAATATCCATATTTATGTACTGATCAAATACATTGTAAACATATCCAATCAGAGCAATATCAACAATCTCTTCCTTACCAGCAGTTTTTATTTTTTTTCTTTTGCTCTGAGGTAAATTATTATCAGTTTCAAATTTAGAAATTAAACTTTCCAGCGCTTCAATATCCTCGATCTTTGCAAAATCATCAACCAGATAACCTTTATAAAGAAGTTTCCTGTAGCGCTGCCAGAATTCTGATGCTTTTTTTAAAGCTCTTTTCATCTCTTTTTTGGGAATATCTAGAACTGCAGCCAGCTTTTGATGATTTGAGTAATCTGCTATATTATCATTTTTTGAATCAATCTGATCTGAAATCAACTCTGTATTCAACCCGGGCAGAGAATGTTTAACCATATCCGGCAGACCCAGAAATTTAGGACATAAAACCACACCTTTTCGGATTGATCGAAATCTGGGTAAAAATATATAATCAACTTCTTTTTGATCTAAATTTATTAAATGACCAATCATAACTTTAATTGGAACACAAATTTCAGACAGTGACTTCTTAACTCCCTTATCCAGTAATTCTCTGGATGTACTGTCCGAAATGACTGGTTCCAGATTAAGCTCCGTCAAAAGTTTAAGCCAGAAAGGGAAATAATAATAATAGAGCAGAGCTCTTGGAATACCTATTTTTCTATTTTTCATATATCGATTCCTCCACAATTTAGCAGAAATTATTATCAATTTATAAATATTTTATCTTAAAAAGATAAAAAAATCAAAAAAGCTTTAATCACCTTTAAACTGAAAATCAGCTGCTGTGCCCCAATGATCTGGACATTTTTTTAGAATATTCAACAACAAGATCAGCCAGTTCGCTCATTCTACTTTCCGTCATTCTGGTAATGGGAGCTGAAATACTAAAAGCTGCCACTACCTCACCCCGGTGATTAAAAATTGGTCCTGCTATACAGCGGATATCCTCTTCCTGCTCCTCATCGTCGACTGCATAACCCTGTTTTTTTACTTTTTTTAGATGAATCAGAAACTCTTCAATACTGGTAATTGTATTTTCAGTATTTTTCTCCATTCCTTTTTCTTTTAATATTTCTCTAACTTTTTCTTCTGGTAAATGAGCCATTATTGCTTTGCCAAGACTGGTCGAATGAGCCGGAACTCTTTTACCGACCTGCGAATACATGCGGATTGTGGCCGTACTCTCTACTTTATCCAGATAAATAACCTCACCGGAATCGAGAATCCCAAGGTGAATTGTCTCTTTAGTCTTCTGCATCAATTCCTCTAAATACGGACGGACCCTAATTCGGCTGTCAATATCATTTAAAACCTTAGAACTCAGTTCAAATAAATTAATCCCGGCAATATATTTGTGGTTATCTTCATTCTTTTCCAGATATCCTCTAAATTTAAGAGTATCCAGCAGCCGATAAACTGTACTTTTGTGAATATCTAGCTCCCGACTGATTTCTGTTACACCCATTCCATTTTCTTTTCCTACTATTAATTCCAGAATATCAAGTGCTCTATCAAGAGACTTTATTAACTGGTTTGGTTTTTTAGAAGCCATTATTAATTCCTTTCTCAATAAAAAATATTAAACTAATTTTTTAAACAAAATACTTCCTGCAAACGAAAAGGAAATCTTTAACTTTAACTAAATTATATATTTACTCAACAACAGATAATATCTGCTGACGATTTTTATCTAAATCAGGGATATAACTTTTCATGAGCTTTAAATTCCCTTCCACCCTAAACTCTTCCGAATAAGCAGGAATCAACACACTATCAATTTCAGCTAATTCAAGCTCCTGATCATCATAAAATAGTTTGCCTGATCCCTCTACAACTGTTAAAATATAAAATCGCTCCTGGTCACCCTGATCCTGATAGACTGTCTTTACATTAATAATATCAAGAGCAAATTTATCATTCAAACAAAAATAGCTGTAGTCAAAATCATCACCACATACTTTGAGACCTTTTCTTTTTTCAGAGCTTAATTTAAAATCAATAACATCCATTGCCTTTGATAAGTGCAGTTCTCTGCCGCGGCCATAATCATAGACTCTGTAGGTTGTATCACTGCTCTGCTGTATTTCAGCCAGCATAATTCCAGCTCCTATAGCATGAAGCAGCCCGGCCTTAATAAAAAAGACATCTCCTTTTTTTACTTTAATCTTTTTAACATATTGATTAATTTCATCATTCTGCACTGCCTTTTTAAATTCGCTTTCTGTACAGTCTTCAGTACCAATAACTAAATAAGAATCTTCATCAGCATCAATAACATACCAGGCTTCTGTTTTACCAGCTTCACCCGAATATTTAGCCGCATAATCATCATCTGGATGAACCTGAATTGAAAGCTGAGCCTGTGCATCAAGTATTTTTAATAAAAGTGGAAATTCTTCTGCCTCTATTTCCTCTCCCAGAATTTGCTGAGGATACATTGAAGTCAGTTCTTTAAGACTTTTACCACTTAATTTGCCATTTTGAACAATACTCATCCCTGCTTCCTGAGCAGAAACATCCCAGCTTTCACCAATCTGTCCTTCCACCTCTGGTAGATCATTGCGATAATTCTGGAGTTTATTTCCTCCCCAAATCTTCTCTATATATTTATGATCAAATTTTAGCGGGTAAAACATATTTTATTCCTCCCAATCTATATTTAGTATATCTTATTGAGCATTCAATTTAACTTTTAATCGGTCACCATCATTTATTTTTGCTGAAAGATTAACTGGTTCTCCATTTAAAACCAACTGCATCTTCTGCTTCATCTTACCAGAGATCCCATAATTAATATAATCAAATACTCCTTCAACAGTTAAGGTGCGCGAAAAAGCTCTGATCTGATCCCCATTCTGGATTTTATAATCCAGTTCGACTTTTTCTCCATCGACCTCTATTTCCCATCTCTGATTGGGAACACTTAGCTCACTGCCATTAAAGTAAAAATCAATTTCCTGGTTACCCTTTTCCTGCAGTAACTTCCTGATTGTAAGGGTTTTTTCCTGTTTTTCTTTAATCTGAAGTTTTAAATCGGATTCTAAAGAACGATCCAGATCAACTTTTTCTCCTTCAACTGTAGTAATAGAAAATCTGGAAATGACAGTTTCTTCTTCTCTACCATTAAAATTATATTTAACACTTTCATTAGTAAAAGTTTCTGCAGGAACCTCCATCAGTTGAGCCAGAGCCTCCCTAATAGTTTCTGGTACAGTATATTCGATCTCAGCTCCATCAACTAATTTTTCCTCTAAATTTACCAGTTTTCCATTTTGAAAAACACTAGTACCAACTTTGTTTTTACTGCCATTTAAATATATATCATAATTACATAGATCCTCAGCTGGAATAATTTCTTTAATTTTTGCCTCAGCATTCTTTCCTGGTCTGCCAGCCTGAAAACTAATCCGATCACCATTAGAAACTCTCTGTTTAAGTTTAGCTTCCTCCTGATTTAAAAATATTTTGGCTGCACTACCCATTTCTCCTTTTACGGTTTTTAGTTCACCATTTACTGTAGCAGTAATCCCCATCCCCGGACGAGGACTAAGCTGTTCCATTTCTATATCTGCAGCAAGCAGTGCATCAGCAACTGTGGGTTGAGATAGTGTAAGCAGATTTATTCGATCACCATTGACCTCAACTTCAATAAAAACAGCCTTACTTTGTGTTTCTCGAGTACTAACTGCTATCCCAAGTGGAGTCAGCGTTTGAGTCGTATTAACTCCTTCGATTTCACCTTCAATATTATTTAAGTCTTCTCTTTTTCTAATTCCAATTCTACTCTCAATTATATCAATTTTTTTAGCAAATTTTTCTTTCAGGCCAGGAGTCAGACTCCCTCCTCCAATAAAGATAACAGCCTGAGGTGGAGCGGAATTTATTTCTAAAATACTTTCTGCAATTGAACTGCTTAAATTTTCGAGCTGTTCCTCGATTGCAGCCAGAACCTCATCCTTATTTAACACCAGGCTTTCCCCCAGAATTGTTTTAACTTCTAGATTTTCATTTTTTAAGAGACTGCATTTTACATTTTCAGCATTATTGTAATCAATTAAAAACTTCTCGGAAATAATTTCAGTAATTTCGTCACCTGCCACTGGTACCATTGCGTAACCTGAAATAGAGCCGCTTTTACTAATTGCAATATCAGAAGTTCCAGCCCCTATATCTACCAGGGCCAGATTAAAATTATTCATTGCTTCTGGAATAACCACCTGCGAAGCAGCAATTGGCTCAAGTGTTAAATGTTCAACTTCCAGTCCAACTCTATTAATTACAGAAAGTAGTGAGTCGATAACAATCCTTGGTAAAAAAGTTGCAACCAGTTCAACTTCCATATTCTTGCCCCGCTGCCCCAATAAATGACCCAGTTCCATTCCATCCAAACTATATCTGCGGACTGTATAGCCAACAAAATGATAATCTACAGCATTATTTTTATTTTTCTTAGTTTCCAGTCCCTGATTCTGATAAGACTGGTTCTGCTGCTGATTTTTTTTAAGTTCAGCCTGAGCTTTTTGAATAGTTTTTAACTCTAAAGTTTTAAGATCTTCTTCTTCTATATATCTGCTTCTTTCCAGTTCAATATTGTGGCTTTGAGTTACAGTTTTTAAGGCTCTTCCTGCTGCTGCTATGGCAACATTCTTTAAGCTTAGGCCTGATTTTTCTTCCAGTTCCTTTTTCACTTCGGCAACGGCATCTGCCACCCGGGCCACATTATGTATCTGACCATCAAGCATCGCTCTGGTCTGATGTTCACGCACAGCAGAATTGACAATCTGATAGCCATTTTCATTTTCTTTTATTAATATCCCGACAATTGTTCTGGTGCCGATATCCAGAGCAAATGTGATCTCATTGGTCATAAAGATATTCCTCCCTGTAAACATTTAGTAAAAAATAAAATTAAATAAATTTTCCTACCTGCTAATTATATTCTATATTGAGGGTGATATCCCTTTAAATTAATCGAAGAAAAATGTTACAAAGCTTCTTAAATCAAGAAAACTACCTCCCTGAGTAATTTAGGAAGATAGTTTTAAAAAAATTCAAATTTTATTAAAGAAAAATTATTTTTGAATCAGATATTTAAACAATAACTTTAGTAATTACGATGTTCATATGTTTTAAAAGATCCAATTCTCGATCCAACTCATTGCCTTCATCATCTTCAATTAATCTGAGTATTGGCCGGGTAGGAAAACCTACATTCTGTGTTCTAACTACCGCGCGATGACCCGTACTTAAAATTACTTCTGAACCATTAGGATAAAAAGAAACCTGGGGCAGAAACTTTTTAACCAGCTGATAATCAAATAACTGTTCAGTATGATTCATAATATATTCAGCAGCTTTATAGGTTGGCCATCTGTCCCTATAAACTCGGTCACTTGTCAGCGCATCAAAAACATCAGCAATAGCAGCCACTCTGGCAAATTCGTGGATTTCATCACCTTTTAGTCCGCGTGGATATCCAGAACCATCAACTCGCTCATGATGTGAATAAACTACAATCCGCGATAGTGGACTTATAGATTCTATCTGTTGAAGATAGTTGAAGCCAAGTTCAGGATGATTTTGAATTACTTCATATTCATGATCTGTTAGTTTGTCTGGCTTATTCAGGATTTCTTCGGGAATTAAAGTTTTACCTACATCATGCAGCATACCACCCATACCAAGCTTAAAAAGCTCACTTTTACTGTAACCAAGCATTTTACCAAGAGCAATACAGATAACACTTACATTGACTGAATGCTCATAAGTATAATTGCTGGTACTCTTTAAACTTACCAGATTTAATAAAACATCTTCATTTAAAACCAGCTCATCAGTAATATCTTCAATAACATTTTTTAAATCACCAGTATTCAAATCTATAAACCCATTTTTAATTCTATCAAAAGTATTAGTCACAATCTTTTTACCATTACGTCTTGTGCTGTCCTTAATTGCTTCATTTATTTCGATATCATATGAATACTTATCTTCTACATATAGATGCTTTATTCCAAGTTCCAGCAGTTTTCTTTTATATTTATAGAGATTACTAACACCCTTATTAAGTAATACATTTCCATTTTCATAAATTGGTTTGGCAAGTTCCATATCTTCTTTTAAATTTTCTGTTAAGACTAGACGCATATTCTATGATCCTTTCCCCACAATAGCTAAAATAATTTTTCTCTAAAAAATATTTTCTATAAAAACTATTTAAATCCTTTAAAATTTCAAAATAAAGATCTAATGCAATTTATAACTTTTTTCTGCTTTTTTATTCATGAACATTTTTATAAATTTTTTGTTCCTCTTCTCGCGGCTGAAAAACTCCCAGGCCACCTCTTACTTTACAGTATCTTGCCGCAGTTTGCAATCCTTTAGTCAAAGCTTTTTGATAATTTTTTTCATTTTTTGCCAGATAAGTTAAAAAAGCAGCAATAAATGCATCTCCAGCTCCCAAGGTATCAATAACTTCTACTGGTAAAGAAGTTTCCTTAATTAAATTATCTCCAGTTTTCATTAAAACACCCTGATCACCAAGGGTCAAAATAGCAGCTTCAACTTCAAATTGAGAAACCCAGTCTAAAAAAGCTGCTGGATCCTCATTATCTTTACTTTCAGAGAAAAAGGCAATATCTACTTTAGAAATAATATCTTCTATATATTCTTTATTTCGAAGATAGGAGAAATCAAATGAAAGTTTAGTTTTATAATGAAGCTGAGGCAGATAATCTTCAAAATATGAATAAATATTGCTGTGAACAATTTTAGAATTTTTGATGATTTCCAGCACATTTTTGTTGATCTTTAAATTCTTATAGACACCTTTATCCACAGCTTCTACAATTGCTTTGTTTCCTTCTTTTCGAATAATCGAAAGTGCATTTCTTCCCTTTCTGATATCGTTAACTGGATAAGCTACTTTTTCCTTCTTTAAAGTTTCAAATAAAAATTTCGCATTATCATCTGTTCCAAAAACTCCATAATAGGCCGCTTTAGCCCCCAGTCTTTTTGCAATCACAGCTGTGTTAAAAGCACCTCCACCGGCATAAACCTTCTTTTCTTCGGGATAATAATCAGCTATATTATCTCCTACAGAAAATATATCATACTGCATAATTTCCCTCCTCAATAATGATTTTAAAGTCTTAAAAATACCTCTATTTTATTTTTCTATTAAACTCTGCAAATTCCTTTATTGGCTTTATCTTGTCAATGATCATTGGAACTAAAACAAGTTGAATAACCATCCCCGGAATCCCGGTAATAAAAGCTCCCTGTAGAAAAGGAATAAATGGTGGATTAAAATTAAAGATTGGCCCGATCGCAATTAAAGCCAGCCCATAAACCAAACGCCCCAGAATCATAGCAGCAATCAGACTCAAATATATATTCTTTGACCTATCTGAATAAAGATAACCAGCTATTAGTCCAAAAGCTGCCAGTTCAAAAGCCATCAAAACTGCAATTGGCGGCATCATAGGCGGCATAGCAAAAAGCAAAGTGCTAAATAAAGGTGTAATAAATCCTACCAGCGTCCCATAAAAAGGACCTAAAATTAAGGCTGTTAAAAAGACTGGAATGTGCATTGGGGAGATTAAATTCCCCAGTGTAATACTGCCAGTTAGGTTAACAAGTCTCGGTAATATTATTCCAAGAATCAACAAAAAACTTGCCCAGACTAATTTTCTTGTCTTATTTTTCAAAATAACCACTCCAGATTAAATATTTTATTTAAATTTAATACTGTCAATTAAATTTTCTATTTGTTTTTGCTGCTGAATATTATTTGTACTTGCCAACTCAAAACTTAACCTTAAAAGCTGCTGTCTACCTTTCTGATTAATAAAATATTTAAGTTCAACCTGCTGATTTCGATTTAATTGTAACTGATAAATATCCAGTTTATCATCCTTAATAACTCGCTTACTTACCTGATAACCATTTTCCTCTGCCTCAATAGCTGCATAATTAAACTGTTTACGTCCTGTTTCCATAAAAGTTTTAGAACTTAAATCTTCTAAGAATATTTCTGCTTTTAATTTTTCTGCCTGAAGCTGATATCTAAAACGGACCTCTCTCTTTAATACTCGCTCCTCTTTTATCTCCCAGTCGGAGGGATAGGAAAATGAAATCAGACTATTTTCAAAGTTTGCAGAATCAACTTTCACCGGCAGATTAAGACTGGTATCATTACTTTCTGTATTTTTTTCGCCAGTAGTTTTAGATTTTTTTTGCGCAATATATTCTTTGAGATAGTCAATCCGACTTTGAGGAATAGGATGAGTCTGAGTGAACTCCAGCAGTTTGAAATTATTACTATTTTTCTTAAAAATTTGCATTAGCTCTATCAAGCCCTGAGGATCATAGCCACTTCTTAACATTAAGTCTACCGCATAAATATCTGATTCCTGTTCCTGATCTCTAGAATAACCATTGGCTATTAAATTCTGAGCCACATTAGTCATGGTCTGATATTCATTATCGGTAAAATGATTGAATAAAATGTTTAACAATGATAATCCTAAATTTCTTTCTAAATCCTCAGTCAGGTGTTCCTCCACAGCATGTCCCATCTCATGAGCAATTAAACCTGCCAGCTGGTCTTCAGTGTTCAGTTTCTGTAACAAGCCTTCAAAAAGCATTATATTTCCAGCACCAATATAGTAGGCATTAATTTTTTTATCATCAACATGGTGGGCTTTAAATTCTTCATTCTTAAATTTCTCTTTAATTATATTTTTCTCAAGTGTTTTAAGAGTTTCATATTCCAGGCTGCCTTCCCTAAATTCGGTAATCCTATATTTTTGGTTCAGATCCTTATATAATCTATCTGCAACATCTTTCTCATAATCAGAAAAAGCAGACACAGCTGAAATATTAAAAATCATAATTAAAAATAATATTAAAATTACTGAAAAAACCTTATTAAAATGATACTTTAAATTTCTCATATTAAAGCCTCCAATCTTAAGTAGTTTACTTATATATCTATTGTAATACTTTTTCTTAAAAAATAAAACCCCTAATTTAGAATTATTGACATCACTAAATTAGGGGCTCTACTATAAAGCTAATTAATCTTAAACTTCTCTATTTCTCAGCTAAAAACTTTTTTTCTTTTTTAATTGTTCGTTTACTCTCTGTAAACGCTGGTCCACCTTTAGTAGCATGGGAGTTAACTGCAGCCTCAACGGAAAGTTTTTTCTGCAATACCTCTGCCTCGACTTCTATATGCTGAGCCAGCAGTTCTTCCCACTCAGCCTGCCCCAGCTGGTCCAGTTCTTTTTCTTTTTTAGCAGCAAATAATACTGCCTCTCCTACAATCTGATGCGCCTGACGGAAAGGAATCCCTTTATCTGCCAGGAAGTCAGCCAGTTCCGTTGCATTTAAAAATCCTTTGCTCGCGGCCTTTTTCATTACTTCTTTTTTTACTTTCATAGTCTTTAACATCTCTGGATATAACTTGAGAATTATTTTGACTGTATCTACACTATCAAAGAGGCCTTCTTTATCCTCCTGAAGATCCTTATTATAAGCAAGAGGCAGGCCTTTAATGGTCAGCATCAGCTGATTTAAACTGCCGATTACTCGGCCGGTTTTACCTCTTACCAGTTCCGCCAGATCAGGGTTCTTTTTTTGAGGCATAATTGAACTTCCAGTTGTATACTGATCCGCCAGCTCAATAAAAGAAAACTCCTTAGAATTCCATAAAATAACTTCTTCACTTAAGCGGCTTAAATGCAGCATTAAATTTGAAGCAACAGACAAAAATTCTAAAACAAAATCTCGATCACTAACTCCATCCAGCGAATTTTCGCAGGCTCTATCAAAGCCCAGCTCCTGAGCCGTAAAATCGCGATCTAAGTTAAAAGAACTGCCTGCAAGAGCACCTGAACCTAAAGGAGAAACATTAATTCTTTTTAAGGCATCCTGAAAACGCTCATAATCACGCTTCAATTTAAAGTAATAGGCGAGAAGATGATGACCAAAAGTTAACGCCTGTGCCCGCTGCAAATGGGTATAACCCGGCATTACAGTTTCTATATGTTCCTCTGCCAGTTCGAGCAAAACCTGCATAAATTTTAAGATCATTTCCATAATTTGCTCAGTCTGATCTCTGAGATATAAACGCATATCAACAGCGACCTGATCATTTCGGCTGCGTCCTGTGTGAAGTTTGCCTCCCAGCTCACCAATTTTTTGGGTCAGTCTTGATTCAACCAGACTGTGAATATCTTCAGCTTCATTAAAATCAAAAACTCCAGTTTCTAATTCAGCCCTGAGATCTTTTCTGACAGCTTTAAGACCTTCAGTAATTTTTTCAACTTCTTCTGCTTTTAGAATATCCTGTCTACCCAGCATTTTAACATGGGCCAGGCTGCCTCTTATATCATATTCCATTAAATTAATATCAAAAGGAAGAGAAGCATTAAATTTGTCCATTAGTTCCGAAGTCTTTGCCTCAAATCTTCCTCCCCATAATTTGTTTTTTGCCATCTATTTCTCTTCTCTCTTTTTCTGATTTGCCACCTGCAGAGGTAGAGCCCAGAGATTAATAAATCCAGGGGCAGATTTATGATCAAAATTATCACTTTCATCATAAGTAGCCAGACCGTGGTCATAGAGAGAGTACTCAGATTTTCTACCTGCCAGAGTACAGCTTGCTTTATATAACTTAACTTTAACTGTACCGGTTACAGTTTCCTGGGCCTTTTCCACAAAGGCATCTAAAGCATCCCTTAAAGGTGAGAACCAGAGGCCATTATAGGTCAGCTCAGCATATTTAGCTGACATTTCTGCCTTGTAATTTTTAGTGTCACGATCTAAAGTCAGATCTTCCAGAGCTTTATGGGCGGTAATTAAAATCTCTCCTGCTGGTGCTTCATAAATCTCTCTCGATTTAATTCCAACCAGTCTGTCTTCTAACATATCGATTCTGCCGACTCCGTATTCTGAACCAACTGCATTTAACTTTTCTACAATTTCAATCGGAGACATCTTCTCTCCATCTACTGCTACTGGAATTCCTTTTTCAAAATCTATTGTAAGATATTTAGGCTTATCAGGTGTATCATCTACATCTTTAGTCCATTGATAGGCATCTGCAGGCGGTTCTTCCCAGGGATCTTCCAAAATACCACATTCAATACTGATCCCCCATAAGTTCTGGTCAATACTGTAGGGACTGTCTTTAGTCGCCTTAACAGGTATTCCATTCTCTTCTGCATACTCAATCTCTGCGTCTCTGGAAACAAATTCCCAGTCTCTTAAAGGTGCAATAATTTCCATTTCTGGCGCCAGAGCCTTAAAAGAAACTTCAAAACGAACCTGATCATTACCCTTACCAGTACAGCCATGAGCTAGTGCATCTACCCCCTCTTTCTTTGCAATCTCAACCATTCTTTTGGATATTAAAGGACGAGCCAGGGCTGTTGCCAGGGGATATTTTTCCTGGTACATCGCATTTACCTTAAGTGCCGGATAAACATAATCGGTAATAAACTCTTCTCTAATGTCATCAATATAGGCCTTAGAAGCACCTGTTGCCAGCGCCTTTTCTTCAACTGCATCCCAGTCCTGAGGCTGACCTAAATGGGCAGTATAAGTAATAATTTCCGCATCATATTTATCCTGCAGCCACTTAATCGCCACTGAAGTATCAAGACCACCTGAATACGCCAACAAAATTTTCTTAATTTCTTTTTTAGCCATTTTTAAAATTCCTCCTTAGATTTTCTGCTCTCTTTTCAATTCTCAACAAATCAGACCAACAATTTTTCTATAAATATTTTCAGCAAAAAACTGCTAAAAAACTACAAAAACCCGCCTCCATATAATAGAGACAGGTTAATATCCGTGGTACCACTCTGCTTGATAACATAATTATCCACTTTCAGCTAATTTAACGCAATTCTACGTTTTTTCCTACTGAGTTCAGAAAAAATCCTCACAGATGCGCTTCAGAATCAAGTTTTGCTCGAGCTCACACCATCCTCGATTCGCTGATTCCACTAAAATTCCTACTCTTCTGTTCACAGGTTTATTTTTCTTTATTTTTAAGTATTATATAGTATTTAATTGCTGATTGCAAGAGATTTTGAAATTTATCTGTTCAATTTTAATCTTTTTCTGCTTACAGCTTAATTAATAATGCTCTGAATCAGCCTTTTGATCCTTTAATTGTAAAGCTAGCTTCCGGTTTTCCAACCTTTACAATGGGCTTAATGATTCTATCTACATATTTAATACCTGTATCTAAATTAGCTGCTGAGACTATTTATTATTCTGCTGTTATAACTCATCTGCTTTTAATTGTCTTATTTAGCCTTAAATTTATTAAAAAATTTAATATAAAAAAAGTTTTCCCCAGCTACTTTATTGTTTATGTGGGAATTGTTGTTGCCAGTGTTACTGCTCCAGCTTATAATAATTTGTTTTTAGGTCAGATATTATTTTATCTGGGTTTTGCATCTTACATAATACTATTACCAGTTATATCTTACAGGGTATTTAAAGTTAAAGAAATTCCAGAAGCAGCTCTACCTACGATTACTATCTTTACAGCTCCTGCAGGATTATGTCTGGCTGGATATTTAAGTTCATTTCCGGTTAAAAATATATTTATTTTAAGCTGTCTGCTGGCTTTGACTATCATTTCAGTCACAGCAGTAATTTTGTACTTACCTAAGATGATAGCAGGCGGATTTTACCCAAGCTTTTCTGCTTTTACATTTCCTTTTGTTATCACAGGAATTGGACTAAAAATGAGTAATAATTATTTAAAAAATAATTTTAATCTAAATTTCATAAATTATCCTGCTAGAATGGTAGAATTTTTAGCTGTAATAATTCTGGTTTTTGTTTTTTTATCATATTTTAAATTCTTATTTCGGCAAAACACCTTTTCAAACTCTCTGTAAATTAAAGCATAAGCAAAACCGTTTCTAAGTATATGAAAAAATTTACTGACAGAGGTCATCAAATCCAAGGTAACTTTCTCTTTCATATAAAAAAGAAACTCTTCTTCAAAAAAATTCGGCATAATTCCTTTAAAGAAGAGAATTTTAGAGTCAAATTTATAATTTTAATTTATTTACTTCCTCTAAAGTCGGCAGAGCAGCCATTGCTCCACTTGCTGATGCGGCCAGTGAACCAGAATAATTGGCAAACTTTAAAGTTTTTTCTAAGAAATCATCATCAATATCTTCCAGCTTTAGCTCATTCTGATTAAAGTTATATAAAACTCCAGACATAAAGGCATCTCCAGCTCCAGTTGTATCAACTGCATCTACTTTAAATGCTTCTACAAAACCAAGCTGATCTTTATAATAGTATGAGCCCTTACTGCCACAGGTAATAAAAATTACCGGAATATTATATTCAGCTTTTAATTCTGTTGCACCATTTTTAATATCTTTTTTGCCGGTTAAAAATTCAAGCTCTTCTTCTGAAACTTTTAGGATATCAACCTGATCCATTACAGATAAGATCATCTCTTTAGCATCAGCCAGAGAATCCCAGAGCATTTCTCTAAGATTAGGATCATAAGAAACCAGCATTCCATTTTGGTGAGCCAGTTCGATACCTTTTTTAGTTGCAGTTCTGGCCGGTTCATCAATTAAAGAAATAGACCCAAAATGATAAATCTTATTTTCCCTAAATAGTTTTTCATCAATTTCATCCGCTCTTAAAAATCTGTCAGCACTGGGATCAATATAAAAGTCAAAGCTTCTGTCACCATCTTCATCTAAAGTTACAAAGGTAATTGCTGTTTTAGCCTCATTAGTTAAAACAAGGTTGTCAATATTAACTTTTTCAGACTCTAACTTTTTTGCCAGAAAATTACCTAAAACATCATCCCCAACCTTACCAACAAAACTAATATCTACTCCCAGTCTGCTTAAAGCAACAGCAACATTGGCCGGTGCTCCACCTGGATTTTTGCGAAAGTCCATATTCTGATCATCTAGTGGTGTAAAATCAATTAAAGCTTCTCCTAAAGTTATTACTCCCTGCATTGAAAATCCTCCTTATTAAATTGAAAAATATTTACTTTATTATAACATAAATAGAGCCAAATCAACATCCCAAAAAAAATATCTGTACCCCTCAAGAGTACAGATAATAATTAAATCTTTATTAATTATGATTTAGATTAATCCCAGATAGAATTAAGTTTATAAACTTCTAAATTCTTTATATAAGCTTTTCCACCAGAAACTCTGATCTCTATCTCCTCTGAATCTAACTCTGGAAAAACAAGATCTGTTATAGAAATCTCGCCATCATCCAAAAAAACTTCCATAGAAGAACGATCAATAAAAATATCTAAATCAACTGCTTTTTTAAAATCATAATCTATTTCTTTTTCAAGTAGGAAAGTCTCATCAAAATCTGTGTTACCAGAATTATTAAGATCAATTATAATTTTATTCTGCTTTTTATTCAGCTTAAGTAATGATTCCTGCTTGTCATTTTTATGCAGAGCAAAAACAACTTCTTCAGCATCACTAAAGTCAAGCTCTGCTTTAATTTCATAACTCTGTTCTTTAAAGTCAATCTTTTTTGAACCCTCAAGTTCAGTATTTACTTCAGAATAAAATTTTTCTCTCAAATTCTTTAATTCGGTTATCGGCTTTTGAATTAACTTAATCCTCTCTCCATCATCTTTTAGAGATAGTTCTCTGGGAATTGACATCATTCCCCGCCAACCTGTTGTCGGTATTTTAGACATGTAGCCGATATTGTTCATCCAGCCCAGCCAAATTTCTCTTTGATCAGGCAGGTTAGACCAGCTCTGCAGGGCATAAATATCCTGCCCCTGGTCTACAAAAAAACTCCTGTCATAATCACTTTTAAACTCTCTGCCGTCAAAATCGCCAATAAAATACTGAACAGCTACACCAGACTGACCACCCTGGATATCACCGACTTCTAAAATCCATTTTTCTTTATTTTCTGAAGCATCTGCAGTCCCTGATTTTTCTACCGGCATTTTTATTAAATCCGGACACTCCCAGGTATCAACATGAATACCTATCTCCTGACCAAATTCACTTAAATAATTCCAGTCCTTTAAATCTGGAGAATTATAAAATCTAACCCGGTCAGCACAGGTAACAATCATTACCCACTTTTGACTTTCTTTGTGCCAGAAAACCTTGGGATCTCTAAAATCTGCTACTCCATAATTTTTTATTACAGGATTACCCGCATATTTTGTCCAGCTGCGGCCCTTGTCTTTACTATAGGCAATTGCCTGCTGCTGAAGTGGTCCCTTTTCCCGTTCAAGATGAGTGGTATAAATTGCTACCAGACCTTCTCCCCCATCAAAAAAGCCAGTTGAATCATTTTTATCTACAACAGCTGAACCGGAAAAAATCATCCCCAGTTCATCATCTGGCTCCAGAGCTATCGGCAGATGCTCCCAGTGGATTAAATCCTTGCTGACAGCATGACCCCAGTGCATCGGTCCCCAGATTACATCATTGGGATTATACTGATAAAAAAGATGATATTCTCCCTGATAAAAGACAAGACCATTGGGATCATTGGACCAATTTTTTGCCGGGGAAAAATGATACTGGGGTCTATATTTTTCCTTATATAAATTATCTACTAACATAATTTGTGCCTCCTACAAAATTCAAATCTTAAATTTACTTATCTTAAATCAAATCTTATTCCAGCTGCTTCTTATTGTTCAGCACTAATCATTATAGTATTATTTTTCTGGAAAATAAAGATTTATCTGTCTTATTTAATTCCACTTCTGGCTACAGTATTAACATAGGTATCCTGCAAATAGAGGAATAATAATAACACAGGAATTGTAATCATAGCTGCAAAAGCCATAATATCTCCCCAGTTGCGCGGATACTGACCAAAGAATACTTCCATGGCTACTGTTAAAGGTCGATATTCCGGACCTCTAGTTACCATCAAAGGCCAGAGAAAGGATCCCCACTGCATCAGAAAGTGTAGAATTGCTACACTTGATAAAATAGGCTTTGATAGGGGCAGAGCAATCCGCCAGTAGATTCCAAACCAATTTGCACCATCAATAATTGCAGCCTCTTCCAGTTCAGATGGGAAATTTTTAAAGAACTGAAATAACAGAAATATATATAGTGGATTGGCTATAAAAGGTATAATCTGTACATGATAGCTATCCAGCCAGCCCAATCTATTTGTAATCAGCAATAATGGAACTGCTATTGCTTCAAAAGGAATAATCATTAAAGCTACTACACCAGAAACTATCAAAGCTCTCCCCTTCCAGCGCAGACGTGCCAGTGCAAATGCCATCATACTGTTGACCAGCAGACCAATTATAATTGTAGTACTTACAATAAAAGTTTAGTTAAATAAAAACCTGGCAAATGGCATTCTGTCAAATACATCAAAAAAGTTTTTAAGGCTGAGATCTCCCGGGAAAAAGGCTCTCACTGAAGCCATATTTCTTAAAATTGCAGTTTCATCCGGATTTAAAGATACTGAAATCATATAAAATAAAGGAAATATGAAAAAGATACTTAATACAATCATTGCAAGATAAGCAAAGATTTTTCTATTCTGCTTGTACTTCATTACTACACCTCCTCTTCTGTATCATTAAGTGCAATTCTCTGAATAATTGAAATTACTAAAATAATTAAAAAGAATATAACTGTTAGAGCCGAAGAATAGCCAATATTTAAACGCTTAAAGGCCATATTATAAATATGAAGCATTGCTGTATAAGTAGAATTCTGTGGTCCTCCATTTGTCATTACATAAACCTGAGTAAATAATCTAAAGGCCAGGATTGTTGTTGAAATAATAACAAAAGTTGTAGTATTTTTTAGCTGTGGTAAAGTGATATATAAAAACTGCTGCCAGGTATTGGCACCATCAATATCAGCGGCTTCGTAAAAAGAATCCGGTATTTCCTGTAAGGCTGCTAAAAAGATCAGCATCTGGAAGCCAACTCCCTGCCACATCGACATCAGCATAATTGAGGGAAAGGCTGTAGTAGTATTATTTAAAAAGTCAATTCCATCCCAGGCGCCAAAAGTAATAGAAGTTAAAAAGCCATTAATTAGTCCGTCCGGATGATATAAAAAACTCCAGATTACAGACACAACAACCATTGTGGTAACAGTTGGTATAAAATATATTGCTCGAAAAAATTTATTACCCTTAACTTTTATATTTACTAAAATCGCCAGTGCCAGTGCTAAAGCTGTCTGTAGTGGTACAACCACCAGAACAAAGATAGCATTATTTGTAAGACCGGTTCTAAAAAGATTGTCACCAAGAGCCCGAACATAATTAGTTAAACCAACAAATTGAGTTCCCCGGGGACTTTCAATTAAACGCTAGTTGGTAAAAGACAGTCCAAATGCCATTAAAAAAGGTAAAACCATAAAAACTAATAATAAAATTGATGCCGGCAGCATAAAGGTAGTAATAGACTTTTTATCATTTCTTAGCATAAAATCCTCCTTTCATTAAAAACATTAAATAATAGATTACATTTTCAAATTGAAACCGGGAGAAAATTTCTCCCGGCTGATAAACACCAATCAGAATTTTTATCTTAATTAATTCCTAGATACTCAAATTCTTGATCAATTTCTTGAGCTGCATTATCCAGTTCTTCTTTTACATCTCCACCACTAACAAAGTTATCAACAGCAGTAGTAAAGGCATCAGTAATTACTGGATAGGCAGGAGTAACTGGTCTTGGGACAGCAATAGTTTCCAGCTGTTCAACAAACAGATTTAGAGCTCCACCTTCTTTATATGGTTCAGATAATGCAACAGCAGATGATCTTGCAGGAACAGCACCATTGGCATCTGTCATCTGAACAATATTTTCTGGCTGAAGTACAAACTCTAAGAATTTCCAGGCTGCTTCTGGATTTTCTGAGTTATTGGTTATACTCCAGGCCCAGGAACCCATACCAGTAGCCTGTTTTTCAAACTTAGGTGCAGGTAATAATACTAGGTCTTCACCTAAAGCTTCTGTATAAGGGTTATAGTTCCAGTGTCCTGTCCAGGATAAAGCAGCAACTTCATTGATAAATTCTGTATCTCCTGGAGGATTTGGGTTTGCATAACCATTTTCAAATAATGACTTGAACCATTTACCAGCTTCAATCGCTTTTTCCCCATTTAAAGTTCCCTCAGCCTGATTAGCTTCTCTATCAATCAGATCAGCACCAAAGGCCTGGAAAAATGGTGAAAATCCATAAGTATACCATTCACCTACATCAAACATCTTAAAATCAAGAGCATATTCTACCTCATCAAGCGCCTGCAAATCTTTTACAATTTGCATAAACTCATCATAGGTCCAGGCATCTTCAACAGAAGTAGGAATTCTTGCATCAACAGCCTCTAAATACTTTCTATTTCCCCAGAATGAAAGGCCGGAATCAAAAGCTCCTAATGCATATACATGATCATTGTAAGTTCCCTGAGACATAATTGAAGGTAAGAAATCATTTTTCATTTCTTCGCTCATGTATTCTTCCAGTGGATGTAAATATCCTGACCAGGCATAATTAGCAACATATGGACCATCAAGGTCAAGTACATCAGGTAAGTCATTAGCTACTGCTGCAGCCTGAACCTGCTCATTATAGCTACCTTCTGGAAGCTCAACTAAGTTTACATAAACTTCGTCCTGCATTTCATTAAATCTCTTTACCTGGTCCTGAGTAACTGCTCTTTCTGCACCTCTACCTGAATGATACCAGACTGTTATTTCTGTCTGTGCCATTACACCTGCAGAAAGCACTAAAACTAAAACCATTGTCAAAGCTAAAACTAATTTTTTACTCATTATTGTGGGCTATCAAGCCCATCCCCCCCTTTTTTAATTTGATCTTAGAATTACCAGTGTCAGACAATTGATAAATTATTTTTTTATCCACCTCCTCAAGATATTAATTGATTATCTTTGATAAATATATTAATATTGCCAATATTAGCAATATTAAATCTTTTTAACTGCTATTTTCTCATAAACTTTTAACTTATTATTCTCAAACTAAGTTAATTTTTTAACTGTTTCTCTTTCAATAATTTCAAAATCTGCTTCATAAAAAGATTCACTATCTTTATTCTTTTTAATTTTGTTAAGCAGCAATTCAACTGATTTTTCTCCTAATTTACTGTGATCCACCCTAACAGTAGTCAACTTTGGTCTTACAACTGTAGCAAGTTCTATATCATCAAAACCAATTATTGAAATATCTTCAGGTACTTTAAGATTATTATCTAAACAACAGTCTAAAACCCCAATTGCCATTCTATCAGATGCTGCAAAAACTGCAGTTGGTAACATCTCATTTTCACTTAAAATCTTTTCCATAGCCTGATAGCCACTTTTAATTGTAAAATTACCTTCTTTAACAAAACTGGAATTAACCTTAAGGCCGGCATCTTTTAAAGCTTCAAAATATCCATTATACCTTTGTTTACCGGCTGATTTATCATAAAAAGGCCCTCTAACCATTGCAATTTGCTGGTGATTATTTTTTATCAGAAAATCAACGGCCTGATAGGCAGCTTTAAAGTTATCAATATCAACATAAGGTAAACCAGAACCAGGAAATTTCTGAGAAACAACAACCGTTGGAACCTTATACCTATCAAAATATTCTTTATGCTTTTTTGTGAATTTAACACCTGAAAATATAATTCCATCCAATTGCTGTTCTTTAAAAATATGTAGCTCTCTTAATTCTCGTTCAATTTCACCTTTTGAGTTAGAAACTATTAAATTCATAGAATTCTTTTCAATAACACTTTCTATTCCCTTAACCAGCTCAGCGAATGTACCATTTTCCATATCAGGGGTTATCAAACCAATTAGTCCAGATTCATTTTTCTTTAAACCTCTGGCCATCGCATTTGGTTTATAACCCGTTTCTTTAATTACTTTAAGTATTTTTTCCTTCGTCTCTGGAGCTACAGGCTTGCTGTCATTAATTACTCTAGAGACAGAAGCAATAGAAACTCCAGCTTTTTTGGCAACATCCTTAATTGTAACACCCATATTTACACCCCCAGATACTTGTACGTTACGTCAAATCTAATAGTTTTTTTAAAAATATTAATAGTTATCATAGTTGTCAGGTTAGGAATCTGTATAAAATGCAGGAATCCCCTCCCCT
>NZ_QPJF01000014.1:0-97965 GCF_003337665.1 Halanaerobium sp. ST460_2HS_T2 | reverse complement strand
CATTCTTAAGATTTTTATTATAATTAAAATTAGTGATGTTCTATTACTATTTACTTACATTTTATGGTAACTATCATATTTTATTTGACGTTATCGATATTGACAATATTACCTGTTAACATTCCCTGAAGTTCGGTCAGTGGGTCACCAACCTCAATTCCATATTTACCAATTTTGAATTCTCTTAAATATCTTTCAAAATTACTTAAACGTTTTTTAAGTACTCCAATAGTTTTTTTCAGCTGACTGCAATATTCATAATAATTTAGAATAATAATATTATCTGCCAGATAACTTATCCCAAAGCCAGTAGCTTTAAAATCACCAATTATATTTGTTACCTCATTGACTATTATTACAGTAACACCAATCTTACTCAAGTATTTATTTAAAATATGAAGCTGTCTAATTTTTTCATTATCTGAACTATTTTCAGGAAAGGCCATCTTATAACCTGAGAGACTATCAATTAAAACAACATCAATTTTTCGCTCTTCCACCTGTCTTTTTACTTTATTTAAAAATTCTGCGGGAGAGTACTTTAATGGATTAATTGCTTCAATTTCTAAAAAACTATTCTCTATCATATCAGTAATTGGTATATTTATTCCTTCACACCTTTTAATAATTGTGTCTGGAGATTCTTCAAAGGTATAGATTACTGATTTTTCGCCTCTACCGGCTGCTTCTTTCATATACTGAACGCCCAGAGTTGTTTTTCCCACCCCAGTTGGTCCACTTATGATTGTAATTGTTCCTTTTTCTATTCCACCATTTAATAGCTTATCCAAACTAGGAACTCCAGAAACTAACTTTTTGTTTTTCACATCTTTTTTTTCTGCACAGGGTATCATATTGGGATAAATATGAATACCATCATCCTTTAATTTTAATGAATGTTTACCTGAAAGATAACTGCTTCCTCTTAGTTTAGAAATATTGAAGTAACGTTCGTCATTTTCTCTGCTTAAATTTAATACTCCATCTACTACAAACTGCACGTCATAATCAGGATTATCAATAGTTGATTCAGATGCTATTAAAAACGTAGCTTTTTCTTCTGCAGCAAATTTTATCAGTGACAGCATTTCTTTTCTGAACTGAAATTTGTCATCATTTAGATAACTGAGATAAGTAACACTATCTAAAAAAATTCTATCCGGTTTAAGAGAATCTATTTCTGCCACTATTTTTTTAATCAAAGGACTTTTTTCGACTTCTTGCGAGCTGAAAATATTATATTCCTCATCATTACGGAAGTAATCAGAGGAGGGAGTTAATTCTAAAAAATTTATTTTTCTGGTATTAAAATTTCTTTTTTCAGCATCTAATTTAATTTTATCTACTGACTCTCCCAGGGAAATAAAGAGATTATTTTCATTCTCTCCGCTGGCCAAAAATTGAAGGCCAAGTGTTGTTTTACCACTACCTGGTCCGCCCCGGACCAGGTAGGATCTATTAGGTTGAAGTCCACCTTTTAAAATATTATCCAATCCCTTAATACCTGTTTTTATTAAATTCATAATGATTCCTCCTCAAGCTATTTTTCAAAATCTATGAATTCATCTTCAGAATTTTCACTGCTTTTTTCTTCCCTTTCTATATCTTCAAAATCACTTATATCATTGTTCGTAATGAATTTCGACACCATCTGGTATAACCGCTGAGACTCCTGACTGAGTTTTTCACTGTCTTCTGTAATATCTTCCACTAATTTTGCATTCTTTTGGGTATTATCATCGATTTCTAAAATTACTTCCTGAATTTCTTCTGTGGCTGAAGCCTGCTCATTAATAGATTCAGAAATTTCATCAATTGTTTCTGAAGTACGAGCAGTATTCTCAACAATTTCAGTAAGGTTTTTACCCGTTTTATTAATCAGCTTATTACCATTTTTAATTTTTTCTATTATATCATTAATTATATTTTCGATTTCTCCAGCAGACTTACTGGTTCTTTCAGCCAGATCTCTAACTTCAGAAGCAACCACAGAAAAACCTCTGCCTGCTTCACCAGCTCTTGCTGCTTCAATAGCGGCATTTAAAGCTAATAGATTAGTTTGAGAAGCTATTTCATTGACTGTACCTATTATTTCAGCAATCTCCTGACTGCTTCTTGTTACATCGGCCATTGAATCAATTGTTTCATCAACAATTTCTGATCCTTCCTGTACAATTGCTAAGTTTTTCTTGCCAGCCTTACTGGCTTCTTCAGCACCAGCTGCAACTTCTTCTATAGAAGCTGTTACCTCTTCCATATTTGCCGATATTTCTTCTAAAGCAGATGCCTGATTTACTGTTCTACTTGATAAATTTTCATTTTCAGAAGAAATCTTATCTGCAGAACTACTTACATTCTTGGATATATTTTTTGCTCCTTTGATTATGTTTTGGAGAGAATTTATTGTATAGTTTAAATCTTTAGCAAGCTTTCCAATTTCATCCTCTTTATCTATTTTAACCTGCTGTCTCAAGTCATTTTCTTCTCTAATTTTATTTAGAACTTCCCGCATTTTTTTAATGGGATTAGATATAATTGTTTTTATCATATAAAAGCTGATTCCTAGAGCTAGAAGAATAACAGCGGCCAAAACTATAATATTTTTCTGAAGTAAAGCATTTATAGGAGCAGTCACTTCACTCTGGTCAACTTCTGAAACTAAAGCCCATTCTAAGTCCGCAATATTTACAGGTGTAAAGGCACTATATACTTCGACTCCACTAAAATCGGTGGTTAATTCAATCCCTCTTTCTCCTTTTAAAGCATTTTTTACCGCTTCTGTTTCCACTTTATAATTTAAAAATGTATCTTCTTCGATAAAACTGGTATTGGATCTCATTAAATAATCCGAGCCAACCAGAAAGGTTTTTCCACTTACTTCTTTTAGCTCTTTCTTCTCCATAATCATATTTATCTTTTCGGCAGGAATTTGAACTGCCAGAACTCCCTGAACATTTTCCTCATTATAGACAGGCATCGCTATAAAACCAGCAGTTCTTTCTAACGGTTCATAATAAGCAAAATCAAGAATTGATTCTCCTTTTAGCCCCTGCTTAAAAGCTTTAGCCAATATACTGTCTTTATAAATTCCATTTTTCAAATTGGTATTTAAATCTTCAGTTTCAGCAGTTGTATAAACCAAATTTGCTTCCTTATCTATTAAATAAATATTCTCCCAGCTAAATTCTTCTTTATAGTTTTTTATTCGCTGATCTAAATTATTGTAAGTATTACTACTGAATCCAGTATTAAACCTGCTGTTATCAGAACTTAATTGATTTATGTTTTCTTTTATCAAATCATTTTCCCGCAAAATTCTCATCTTTATTTTTAGCTCAGTAAATAGTTTTTTGATTTCTGAAGCTTTAGAGTCTCTCACTACTGTCAGCTGTTCTTTTGTCTGATTGCTTGCTAATTTTAATGAGTCAGTATAACTAATATATGTCGTTACTGCAAGACTTATAAAAATAATCAGGATAAATACAGTAATTAGTTTATTGCCTACAGTCATTTTTTTTAATGGATTCTTCACTAAAATCCCCCTTGTTTTAACTTAATTTCTGGTAAGAATTTTTCCCTATTTTTCTCCAGCCCAGATTATCTTTAATACTTAAATCAATAGATTCGGAATGACCCAGAACTAAATAACCACCATCAATCATTGTTTTTTTAAGTTCTCTTAAAACCTGTTTTTTCTTCTCGTTTTCAAAATAAATCAACACATTACGACAAAAAATTATATCAAAATCTTTCGAAAATTCTGCCGAAAATGAAGAGTTTAAATTTAGTTTTTTAAAACTAATTCTTTCTCTTATTGATTTTTTGATTTTATAATAACCTTTATATTTGCCAACTCCCTTCCGGAAATAATTATGTAAATATTCCGAATTGATATTTTTTATTTTTTGCTTATTATAAATACCTCCTCTGGCATATTTTAAAACCTCGGTGTTAATATCTGTTGCTATAATACTATATTTTAAATCATTTTTTGCAAGCATCATGGCAATTGTATAAGGTTCTTCTCCAGTTGAACAACCTGCACTCCAGATTCTAATTTTACTTTTATTTTCTAGGATACCGGGAATGATCTTTTTAAAGAGCAATTCAAAATGAAACTTCTCCCGAAAAAATTTAGTATAATTAGTAGTTAATAGATTAAATAATATATTTTTCTCTTCTTCTTCTCCAGCGATATAATCTAGATAGTGATTAACATTTTTCAGTTTAAGCTCTTTAATTCTTTTAGAAAGTCTCAACTCTAACATACTGCTTTTGTCATCTGAAATGGATATCCCAATTTCAGTTGATAGAAGCTGATTGAGTAATTCAATATCTTCTTTTTTTACCTTCAATATCTTACCACCCCCAATTAATATCTGTATCTGTATTATAAATCATATTTAATATTTATACTACAAATTATGCAATATGTGTAAATTATAGAAATTTAAATAATTAATTGTTATTTTAAGTAATTATTACACAAATTGAGTAGTTAAAATCTTTATAATTATATTTTTCTCATGTATAATAGTAGTACAAGTTGATAACTAACTTAAATTTCTTAGAATTACAGGAGGGATTTATGGAGAGATTTGCCAAGAGACTAAAAAAATTACGCAAAGAGGATAGCTTAAGTCAAGCTGATTTAGGAGAAAAACTTGGTTATGCTAGAACCACTATAGCCAATTATGAACAGGCAACAAGATTTCCTTCCATAGATACATTATTCTCTATAGCTGATTTTTTTGAGGTATCACTTGATTATCTACTAGGAAGGACTGAAATCAGAAATGTCTTTAAAGACCTTGTAATAGATAATTTCAAAACACCTGTACTTTTAATCGAACCTGAAAGTGGAAAGATAGTTGATTTTAATAAAAGTGCTGTTCAATATTATGGATTTTCTAAAAGAGAAATGTTCCAGAAAAGCATTTTTGAAATTAACAGTATGGACAATCAACTTATTCAAAAAAAAATTGAGCAAATAATGGAAAAAGGTAGCATGACATTCAATTTTCAACACAAACTGGCCTCAGGTAAAATGAGGCAGGTTACTGTTTTCAGCAGTACTTTAACTATCAATGATAAAAAGATTTTATACTCAACGATTTTTGATAGGAACAGCTCTAATAACAATTTAACAAGTATCGACTTTTTTTCTTCAATGCTTAAAAATATCTTCAAAAATAAGCTGCCCTTATTTAAAAACCATAATCAACGAGTAAAAAGAATAAGCAAATTAATCGCAGATGATATTAAATTAAATGATAAAAAGAAAAAACTACTCATAAAGAGTAGTAGTATTCACGATATCGGTTTTTTAGTACTGCCCAGTCAACTTTTAAATAAAGGAGATTTAACAAAATCTGAGTTTGAATTGATAAAAGAACACAGTCAATTTGGGTCGGAAATTTTTAGTGATTTTAATCGAGATATTGCACAGATAATTTTACAGCATCATGAAAGACTTGATGGCTCGGGCTATCCTGATAGTTTAAAAGAAGATCAAATAAGAATTGAAGCCAAAATAATTGCTGTAGCAGACGTCTTTGAAGCCATGAATAGTGACAGACCTTACCGCAAAAAACCTGGTTTCGATAAGGCCTGCCAGGAATTATTAAAACACAGAGGAGTTAAGTACGAGTCTGAAATCGTTGACTCCTGCCTAAAATTAGCTGAAAATAATAAGCTTGACTTTTTAAGAAAAGAATAAAATTAAAAATAAACAGCCTTTAATAAATTAATTATTAATCTCTGATTAAATCTGTTTTAAAGCTTTCTCCGGTTTTAAAATTATCAATCTCAAAAATATCAGCAATAGTTGCAGCAATATCACTAAAACTATCTCTGATCCCTAAATTTAGATCATGTTTTACACCTTTTCCGTAAACCAATAATGGAATATATTCCCGGGTGTGATCTGTTCCTTGATGAGTTGGATCACAGCCGTGATCAGCAGTAATGATTAAAAGATCTCCCTCTTTCATGGCAGCTTTAATTTCAGGAATTCTCTGATCAAAATTCTTTAACGCTTCAGCATAACCTTCTACATTTCTGCGGTGGCCGTAATTCTGATCAAAATCAACTAAATTAGTAAAAATTAATCCCTTTTCAGTCTGTCCAATATATTCAATAGTTTTATCAATTCCATCCATATTATTTGAAGTAGTAATAGAATTAGAAATTCCGCTGTGATTGAAAATATATGTTATTTTTCCAACTGCATTTACTTCTAAACCCTCATCTTTAAGATAATTGAGAACTGTAGGCTCCGGAGGAGTCAGAGAAAAATCTTTTCGTCTTTCTGTTCGTTCAAAGCTGCCGGGCTTCCCCTCAAAAGGACGGGCGATAACTCTGGCTGCTGCATGCTCCCCCCGCAGAATTTTTCTTGCTTTTTGGCAGTAATCGTAGAGTTCTTTGACCGGTATTACATCTTCGTGGGCTGCTATCTGGAATACACTATCTGCAGAAGTATAAACAATTGGTTTTCCTGTCTCCATATGCTTTTGACCTAGTTCTTCGATAATAACTGTACCTGAGGCCGGTCTATTACCCAGTGATTCCCTTCCAATTGCCTTCTGGAACTGATCCATTACCTCAGCTGGAAAACCATCAGGATAGGTAGGAAAAGGCTTTTCTGAAATCAAGCCAGCAATCTCCCAGTGTCCAGTAGTAGTATCTTTACCCTTTGATTTCTCTGCTGCTTTTCCATAAGCTCCCTCAGCCTCAAGCTCAGAATCAAGACCTTTAATTGGTTCTATTTTCCCCAGCCCCAGCTTTTCTAAATTTGGCAGCTCAAGTCCACCTATCTCAGCCGCAATATTCTGCAGTGTTGCAGCTCCCTGATCACCATAATACTCTGCATCTGGCAGTTCTCCAATCCCAACACTATCCATTACTATCAAAATTACTCTCTTAAACTTTTTCAAAATATCACCCCTAAATTATTAATGTTTATGTTGTTAGACGTCAGACTTTTTTTGAAAAATTTTATTTCTTAAATAAAACTCATTATTTAGTCTGAGCCTTAATATCTGTAACTAATGATGCTAAAGATTTATCCTTTAAATCCGGAATTAAAATCCCCATTATCTGATAGAGATATAGAAATTCATTTAGCAGCTCTTCCCTGTCTTCTTCTGGAAGATTCCCCTCTACTTCCATAAATTCCTCTAGATTATCATTGATATTACTAAATGATCGAAATAATTTACGAACCGGATTGTGGGAATTCTTATCACTATCGACATCCCAGTACTCTTTCATTTTCATTCTTTCTCGTTTTAAAAGTACTGCCGCAACTGCTTCTTCCATCGGAATATGAAGATACTTATAAAATAAATCTAGTACCTCCTGTGTTTCTTTACGGCTCAAATTGTGTTTAATTACTGCATCCAGCAGCTGATTGGCTTTATTAGGATCCCCTGTTTTAGATGACAGGGCATGAGCCAAGCTCAAATGGGATAAGGTTATAGGAGAGTCTTCTTTTAAGACTTCTTTTTGATATTTTTCCTTCATCTCCAGAATGTTAAGCCAGAGAGTTAAAGTTGTTCTGGCAACACCAAGTTTTTCAGCTGCATCTTTTTTACTCAGATTATTAGCTTCCATAAATTTATTAATAGAAGTTGCTCTCTCCAGAGGATTTAAATCCTGCCGCTGCAGGTTCTCAATCAGCTGAATCTGCCTAAATTTTTCTGGTGAAACTTCAGCTTCCAAAATCACTGCTGCTATTTTTTCTCGTTCTTCTTTTTTAACAGCCCTCAGTCTTCTTTCCCCTGCAATTAAAAGATAATGATTATCCTTTTTCTGAACTATAATCGGCTGCAGCTGCCCCACTTCTGCAATCGATTTTGCCAGGCTGTCTATTCTTGCCTCCGAAAAATTCTGTCTCACCTGATCCGGCCGACTTTCTATCTCCCGCAGTGATATCTCCTTATATTTCATTTTTACCCCCCATTTAAAGTTTTATTTGAATCATAACTAAAAATAGCTTTCATAAAATTGATTTTTATTCGCTTTTAACATATTATATTATTAGATTGTACTTAAAATTAACTACTAAATTAAAATTTTAACTTTAGCCGAATAATAAATCTCAAAGGAGCATTTAAGATGGAAAAACTATCTGATATAAATAGTTTAACAAAAAAACTGAAGAAAATAAACTACCTGAAGGTAGAAAAAAATAAAAATTTAGCTGAATTTGCAAGTTTTAAGGTTGGAGGACCTGCAGACCTTTTTCTAACACCGGAGAAAATCACAGCTGTAAAAGAACTAATGCCGCTGATTACTAATTCCACTATCCCCTATTTTATTTTAGGAAAAGGCAGCAATTTAATTATTTCCGATAAAGGTTATAGAGGTATTATTATCTACACCGGCAGTTTGAATCACTATCAATTTGAAGGTAATCAAATTACTGCAGAATCTGGACTGGAGCTTAAAGAAATTGCAGATCTGGCCTACGAAAATTCTCTCAGCGGTTTTGAATTTGCAGCTGGAATCCCCGGTTCACTGGGAGGCGCACTCTATATGAATGCCGGAGCCTATGGCAGAGAAATGAAAGATGTAATTATTAAAGCACAATTTATTGATCAAAAGGGGAAATTAATTGAACTCAGTAAAGCCGAACTAAAACTTGAATACAGAACAAGTATTTTACAAAAAGAAGATCCAGACTGGACTGCAGTCAATGTTACAATCAAACTTAAAAAATCTAAAAAAAGTTTAATCAAGGCAAAAATGGATGAACTGCACAATAAGCGCTGGAGCAAGCAGCCGATGGAATTACCGAGTGCCGGCAGCATTTTTAAAAGACCTCCTGGACACTATACCGGTCCCCTGATCGAAGAGGCAAAAATGAAAGGGTTTCAAATTGGCGGCGCCCAGGTTTCTACCAAACATGCAGGCTTTATAGTCAATAAAGATCATGCTACAGCTGAAGATATAGTCAAACTAATTGAAAAAGTTAAAAAAGAAGTTTATAAAATAAGCGGAGTCCAACTTGAAGTCGAACCCCGTTTTTTAGGTGAATTTTAATCGAGCAGTTCCTCCTTTTTACTGCGGGGGAGCTGTTTGATTTCATATTCTCTTTTCTGGGCCAGACTGCGGTTTTTAAAGGATTCCTGATGCCGAAGCTTAACCGGCAGACGTCCCCGCGTATATTTAGCTCCCTGACCAGCATTATGTTCTTCCAGTCTCCGCTCTATGTCAGTGGTATAGCCTGTGTAAAGACTGCCGTCACTGCATTCAACCACATAAATATAATGTAAATCATTAGACTTATTATCTTTAATAACTTCTAGTTCTTCTTTATTTTTTGCCATATTCCTGAATATATTTGCCGAGTGCTCGTAAGTGCTCTTTTTCTTCTTCAATTAACTGATTAACAGCTTCAATAGTTTTACCTTCATTGTAATCACACATTTCACGATAAAATAAAATAGAATCTTTTTCAGCCTGAATAGCAAGTTTTAAAGCTTTTTCTACATCATTTAAAGCTTCAACTGATTCGTCACTGTCATCTTTAGGAAAAACAGAATACTCAATTAAATAATTAAAATAGGCACTTACATCCTCTTCATAGAGGTAATCTGCGTTATCGTCTCCCTCACGCAGTTCCTCAGTTAAAGCTACAAATTTTTCATAATGATCCTGTTCATCCTGAGCTAATCTTTTAAAGAGTTCTCTCAAATCTCTATTTTCTGCTGCCTCAGCGTGCTTTAAATAAAACTTTTTTCCTCTTTTTTCAATATCCTTAGCCATTTCCATAACTTCTAAGGCATTAAATCTTTCTTTCACTGTAAATCCCTCCAGATTGTAATTATTTTGATAATGCTTTTGCAGTATGAGTGTTATAATAACTTTCTTTTCAAGCATTTATTTATCCAAATTATATCATATATTTGGGATTATTTAAATAAAAAAAAGGCCCAGCTCAAAAGCCGGGCTGTTTTAGTTATTTGAGGCAGAACTTATTTAGATTATTCTAAACTATAATCTAAATTAAAACTGATAACCTAAGGAAACAGTTAACTTGGAATATTCAACATCTACGTTATTACCAGGTACATGAAAATCATCTGCTTCACCATTATTGACTGAATACATAACTTCTGCACTCATATTACTTGCTAAATCCATACCGGCACCTACTGCATAATACATACCACCAGAAGTATCGCCAGTACTATCCATATCAAAGGTATTATAGCCTAAGTGACCTAAGAAATAATAGGGACTGTTCTGCATATTATAGTGAGCTAAAGCATAGAAAGGAACAAAATTTAGAGAATCGTTTAAACCATTATCATCTAAATCACGATCTAATTGATACTGAACTCCACCACCAAAGGTCCACTCAGAAGTATAAGGAACTTTATATTCTCCAACAAGTGTAAATCCAGACTCTACATCTGTATCACCATAACCATCAATATCTGCTTCTCCACCAAAATCAATTGCACCTTTAATATCCCAGTAACCTGGAACCTGAGCCATAGAAGCAGCAGAAATCCCGACAACTAAAAAAGCTGCTAAAAATAAAACTAAGACTGTTTTTTTCATGATTAATACCTCCATTTAATTTTTTAAAATAAATTTTTTTAACCAGCATCGCCTCAAAAATAAAAGTGTTTTCTACATCTTAATTTTATCATATTAAATATTAATATCAACCAGCGCAGTTATGCCGACACCTTCAATTCGATCAATATTTTTAATATCAACTGGATTAGTAGTGTTAACTGGTATTAAGGCTCTAATTCTAAAATCTCCGCCTCTAAAATCGCCTTCAAGCTGAGCAACCGCCTTTACTTTCTTCACTTTTTCTTTTGGCCCGGAAACCTGGACTGCACCAGCATAAGAGTTAGAACCAACCGTTACTATTGGTACTACTTTTGTTTCCTCTTTAACTTCTACTCCATTATTTAAAGTTAAAGTATTAATGAAATTATTTATCGGCTCTGCAAATTGGTCTACAACAACCCCTATTCCAACAGTCTTTAAAATTGATCCTAATATATTAGAATCAGCTCTTGTCACAGTAGAAACAACTGGCAGAATTATAACTGCAAACATCAATACTAGTGCAATAATTTTATAAAAGTTTTTCATTTTCTCATCTCTCCTAATATTATATAATCTACAACTTTATTAAAACTCGTAACCCAGCTCTAAACCCACTCTATCATCTTCTTCCTCAAAATCATAAGCAAAATATAAATCTAAAGCTATTGGTTTTAAACCCAGCAAATATAGTTTTGAGTTCAAACCTATGCCAGCAGTTTCTCCACTATTTTCTTCATTTTCGTAATAATCGGCAAACAAATAAGCTCCTATATCTGTAGTCTGGAAAAATCCGCCGAGGTGAATCGGATCAATAAATTGGTGATTATAGTTGAAATCTAAAGCCGCCTGAAATTTCGTTAACTCAGATAAAGACTGCCCTCTATAAATTATTGGAGAATCTAATAAATTAGTATTATTATAAACTATACTGCTTTCTAAATTCCATTTGGAGCCAAGATCTAAATGGATAATATTAGATGATAATACTTTTGCCTCTGACCTATCGATATTATAGATAAAATCATTTTCTGTCTCAAAATCAAATAAATTACCTGTTTTACCAAAGCTGCTGTTCAGTAAATAATATTCTTCGTTTCTTTGCTGTCCATAGCCCAGAGAACTCTGGAAATGATCAGCAAAATATTTAATTTCAAAACGATAGTCGTCTCTGGTCTCGGCCTGATAATCATTTGCATAAGCTAAGAAAAGATCAGTTCTTTTGGTCAGTTTTTTCAACTCAAGGCGAGCTTCATATCCTTCATTAAAAAAATCATCACCCTTTATATCAAAAGATAAATTATCTTTTTTTAATTCTATTCCTGTCTGAAAATTATCTTCAAAAGGAACTATCAGTTCCTGATCAAAATAAGATTGATCACGTCCATAATTTAAAAATAGTGATCTATCACTACCATCGACAATAAAGCGGTTATTTTCAAGATCATTTAAAGTATCCTGAATATTCACTTTTTCTTTTTCTTCATATTTATAACATTCAATTCCTCTTTTTTCCAATTCTTGTTTTAAAGAAGGTATTACTTTTTTTGTGCTTTGATAACCGTGTTTTACTAATTTAGAAGCCTGATTAAAATCCATAAAGGTATAATCATCTACATTAATATCAATAACAAAATCAGCATATTTTTTTATTATCTGTTGAGAATAATTATCCTGCATGATATTTAAAAATCTATTAATAGAAGCAGATGCGCTATTAAATGTTTCATAATCTTCCTTTGGAAAAGAAGTGGTAGCAATTACAAAATCTGCTCCCAAAACTGCAGCAGCTTTAGCGGGAGTTGCTTCCAAAATTCCTGCATCCATAAAATATCTGTCATTACGAGTTTCAATTGGAAAATAAATTGGAATTGAATAAGAACTCTGGATAACTTCTGATATTCTACCTCTAGTGGTAATATATTTTTTTCCTTCCCCAAGTTCAAAACTCAAAAGGGCTGCGGGAGTCTGAAAATTTTCTAACCTTTTATTGGGCGAAATTTCTTCTAAAAAAAGATTTAATTTTTTAGTATCAATTAAAGAACCACTACTCCCGATACCTGGTTCAACAAGCCGCCCAAATGAAGTAGTTGTTACTACATCAAGCATCTGCTCAGTATTTAAACCACTTCCATAGAGCACACTGACTATTGCTCCCATGCTGGTCCCTATCATAAAATCAAAAGGTATTCCTGCTTCCTCTAAAGCTTTGATTACACCAAAATTAACCATTGCTCTGGCCCCTCCACCTGAAAGAGCCAGACCAACAACAGGGCGCCTTAAATTACTATATTTAGCAGTAAAATCATCATAATTTTCTACTAAATAACTTTCTCCTCCCAATTCAATTTCTGTCACCTCAAGCTCATTTGCCTGCTCTGCATAAACAGATGTAGAAAAAACAATTATTACTATCCAAATAAACAAAACTATTTTTTTCATTATCTCACCCTCGATGAAAAACTAAGTAAGGATAATTATCCTTCATTATCTACATTATACTATATAATACCTGTTATTTCTAGCTTTTTACTCGAATAATATCTCAGATTCAGATTTTACTTTTAAACTAAAATAAAATATAATATTAGTGTAGAGGAGATTTTTGTCTAAAGTCGCAAATCAATAATCTAAAAAGGAGGAATCATTTATGCCACATATTGTTTTTGACGGACCTGAACTCAGCAAAGAGAAGAAAAAAGAGCTTATAAAAAATTTCACCGATACTGCCAGTAAAGTCACAAATATTCCAAAAGAAGCATTCGTTGTAATGATAAAAGAAAACGATCTGGAAAATATCGGTGTTGGTGGAGAACTTTTATCTGAAAAAAAATAAATATAATTCTTAAAGTTAGAAATAAACATTTTTTAAATCCGGGAAGTTTTGCAGACTTCCCGGATTCTTATTAATTAAATTAGTTTAGATGCCTCTTCTTTTGTAATCCCTTTTACTTTTGCAACTACAATTGTTCGCAAATCCGTCACTAAAGTATAAAAAATCGGAATTACAAAAAGAGTTAAAAAAGTAGCAAAGGTTAAGCCGCTAACAATTACTATTCCCATTGGCTGAGTTGATTCTGATCCTTCTCCAATTCCCATAGCTATTGGCAGCAAACCTAAGATAGTTGTCAGTGCTGTCATCATAATTGGACGCAGTCTAACCGTCCCGGCTGTTATAATAGCCTCAATTCTTTCTGTACCTCTGCGGCGCAGCTGATTAATGTAATCAACCATAACTATCGCATTATTTACAACTATTCCCGCCAGAGTGATTAAACCTAATATCGAGGCTACCGAAACTATAGAATTAGTAATATACATTCCAAAGATAACACCAATCACTGCCAGTGGAATAGTGAACATAATTGTAAATGGATGAACTAATGATTCAAACTGGGAAGCCATAACCATATAGATCAAAATTACTGCTAAACCAAAGGCCATACCGAGACTGCTAAATGATTCCTGCATATCTTCAAATTCGCCCTCATAACTAAATCTATAACCATCCGGTAATTCTAGTTCAGATAAACGAGATTGAATCTGATCCATTACTGTACCAAGATCTACGCCGTGAATGTCAGCAGTTATTTCAGAATGACGCTCCTGATCTTTGCGTAAAATTTCTACTGGCCCTTCAGTAATTTCCAGACTTGCTACCCTACTTAATGGTATCATCTCACCAGATGCAATTTGAATATTAAGTTCTGGCACCTGAGACATCTGTTCTATTTGATCTTCCTGCAGACGAACTCTAATATCATATTCATCCCCGGCAACTTCATATCTTGTTGCAGTATTCCCATTAATAGCTGTCCTAACTGTATTTGCTATTTGACTTACATTTAAACCAAAGCGGCTTGCAATAGAGCGGTTAACCTTTATCTGATATTCGGGCTGTCCTTCTGAAAGACTATTGTCAATTTCTCTTAAGCCCTCAATATCCTCTATGGCTGCAGTGGCTTTTGCAGTTTCTCGCTCTAATACAGCTAAATCATCTCCAAACAGTTTTACATTGACTGGAGCACCTCCACTAAAACCCTGTTGTTCTTCAACAGAGAGGTCTACATCAGGTAGATTAATACTTTGTCGAATTTCTTCCATTACTTCTGCTGTTGACCGATCTCTTTCAGCCAGATCTACAAGCTGTACACTGATATTTCCGAGATGACTGCTGGTAGAGGTAGACATCATCTGACTATCAGATCCAACTGTAGAAATTATTGTTTTAACTTCTTCTATATTCATCAGTACAGATTCAATTTCTGTGGAAACTTCGTTGGAACGTGATAATGCAGTCCCTGCTGGGAGTTCATAGTTAACTGAAAATGCTCCCTGATCTGTACTGGGCATAAATTCAAATCCTATTTGTGGAATTAGTGCCAAACTACCGATCAGCATAATTACTAATAAGATAATAACTACCCAGCGGTGTTTAAGAACTCTACTTAGTGCTTTCCGATAAATTATTCTGATTCTACCTTCTTTTTCAGTTCTATCTAATTCTTTCTGCGTAACTTTCAGAATTTTGGAAGCCAGCATAGGAATCAGGGTTAAAGCAACTATTAAAGAAGCAATTAAAGAAAAGGCTACTGTGAGTGCCAGATCCTTAAATAACTGACCTGCCATTCCTTCCACAAAAACTATAGGTAAAAACACAACTACAGTAGTAACTGTGGAAGCAGCAATAGCCATTCCAACCTCAGAGGAGCCTTCGCGAGCAGCTTCAATTTTACCTACTCCCATACTTCGATAACGATAAATATTTTCCAGAACAACTACCGCATTATCAACCAGCATTCCAACTCCCAGGGCCAGCCCCCCCAGTGAAATAACATTTAAATTTACATCAGCAAAGTACATTAAAATAAAAGTACCAATAATTGATATCGGCATTGCTGTAGCTATTATTACTGTACTTCTGATATTTCTCAGGAATAAGAAAAGTATAATTACGGCTAACAGACCACCCAGAATAGCATTTTGACTTACACTGGCAATAGAATCTTCAATAAACTCAGACTGATCCATTGCAATAGAAAAACTATAGTTTGGAAAATCATTACGAATACGGTCCATCTCTTCTCTAACAGCACTTGCTACTTCAACTGTATTGGCATCAGTCTGTTTTTGAATCGAAAGTGCGAGACTGCGCTCTCCATTAGTTCTAGATAATGTTGTTAAATCAGAAAAACCATCCCTGACTTCTGCCACATCAGATAATTTAATCTGTCCATTTCCAACTGGAATATTGATATTTCTTATTTCATCTAAATTAGAAAATTTACCAACTGTTCGAACTAAAAATTCTTTATCGCCCCGCAGTACATCACCTGCGGAAACATTAATATTTTCAGCTCTCACGATATTGGTAATAGTATTAAAGTCAAGATTGTAATGACTCAGTTTATCTCGTTTGAGAGCAACAATTATTTCTCTTGTCAACCCTCCCTGCATATTTACCTGAGCAACTCCCGAGATACGTTCCAGTCTGGGAATTAATTCATCTTCAACCTCTTCTTTTAATTCATCAATCTCTAAACCCTGGGCTGAAACACCATAGACCATAATCGGAATCATGGCAGGATCAAATTTAAAGATCATTGGGCTGTCAGCATTTTCAGGTAAAGTCATACTATTAACTAAATCCACCTGTTCTCTCAAATCCTGAACAGCAAAATCCATATCACGACCCCAGTTAAATTCTACAACAACTGTTGAGGACCCTCTGGAGGAAGTTGACGTAATACTTTTAACTCCCTCAACTGTAGCCACTGAGCTTTCTATTTCTTTTGTAATTAAATTCTCTATTTCTTCTGAACCCACACCTTCATAAGTTGTAACTATTGCTGCACCAGGAAAGGTGATATCTGGGAAAAGGTCAAGACTTAATCTGGAAAGTGCCACCGAGCCAATCAGCAGCACCATCAAAATGATCATTGCAGTTGTAACTGACCTCTTTATCGAAAAATCGGATAACTTCATTAATTTCTCACCTCAACTTCCTGACCGGCTTCTAAATTGCTTTGTCCTCGAATTATAACATCCTCATCAGCATTTAAACCTGCCAGAATTTCAACTCTGCTGTCAGTTTTAATTCCTATTTTTAAATCTTTTCTGACGACTTTTCCATCTTCTACCACAAAAAGATATGGATTATCACTATTAAGATTAACAATACTCTCTATTGGTACAACTACAGCTGAACCTGATTTTCCTTTAGTGATTTTAACATCTGCAAACATTCCAGCTCTTAACCTGTGCTCCAGGTTAGGTATCTTAACTTTCACTAAAAATGTTTTGCTTGCCCGGTCTGCAGCAGGAGCTATATTAGTAACTTCTCCTTTAATGTAATGCTGCATTGTTTCAGCCCTCACCTCAACTGTATCACCTTTATTAATCGTAGAAACTGTTGCCGCAGTTACATCTATTTCTGCATATAACTGATCAATATTTATTAAATTAAGAACCGTCTGACCTGCAGGAATCATTTCTCCTTCATCAAAATTTACTCGATTTATCAATCCTGAAAAAGGAGCGGTAATCTGACTTTTAGTAATTTGATTCTTAATTTCGTCTAATCTAGCCTCTGCCTGTTTAACCGCAGCAAAGCTAGCTCTTATTCTTTCTTTTCTTGGACCTCTTTTAGCTTCTTCTAAATTTGATTCAGCAACTTTTAAATTTGTACGAGCACTATTTACCTGGCTGCGTGCATTTTCCAGCTGCTGTTTTAATTGTGTAGGATTATTATAAGTTGCCTTTGTTAATTGATAATTTTTTTCGGCTGCCGCAAGGGAAGTTTCAGCCTGTTTTACTGAAATTTGAGCATTTTTATATGATGATTCTGCATTTTCATAAGAATTTTTTGCATTCTCATATTCTCTTTCCGAAATCACATTATCTGCATATAAGTTTTTTGATCTTTCATACTCCCTTTCTGCCTGATTATAATTAACTTCAGCCTGATTCAAGTTTTGCTTAGAAGTCTGAAGCTGCTGCCTGGCACTATTAAGCTGCTGTTCTGCATTTACCAGCTGCTGCTCCAGTGTCCGGCGTTCATTATATAATTCCTGCATTAATTCTAAATTTGTTTCTGCACTTTCTAAACTTGCTTTAGCGTTTTCATAATTAGCCTGTATTCTCTTCATCTCTTCTTCTGTTACGCCATTTTTTAGTTCTTCATAATTGGCACGGGCACTATCTAAAGCCGCTTCAGCCTGATCTTTCTGGATCATAAGTGTCTCATCATCAATTTTTATTAATTCCGCACCCTCTTTTACCTGTTCTCCAATCTCTATATTTACCAGATCAGCTACTCCTCCAATTTGGGCAGGAATATTGACATCCTGGATCGGAGTTAAGGTACCTGTAATCAATTCATCAAGACTAATATCATCAGTTACCGATTTAGCTGTTTCAACAACCTTTGACTCCTGAGCCAGTACCGGCAAACTAACAAAAAGTAAAATAATTAGTAAACAAATGACTTTATATCTATTTTTCATTGTTTATCACATCCTCAAAATATTCTTTTAAACGACCACTTTTATAGATGGTTCTAAATAATTCTGTTTCATATTTATATGCTGCCTGTAGTAGAGACGTTTGGGCCTGGTTGTAGGTAGACTGAGCATCAATTACATCTGTATTACTTGCTACTCCAGCTTCATAACTTTTATTAGCAATTTCTAAATTTTCTTCAGCATTTTCTAAAGAAAGCTGTTCTAATTCAATTGTTTCTTTATTTTCTTTTACAGTTAAGATAGAATCTTCTACCTCTATATCTATATTCTCTAATAAATCCTGCCGATTATTAGCTGTTTTTTCTAATTCTTTTTCCTGTTTTTCAGCATTAAGATTACCCTTACCTCCATCATAAAGAGGAATATTAACTCCCAGAGTCATTGACCAGCTTTTCTCATCCATAAATTCCTGACCCTGCCAATCATAAGAACCATTAAGTGAAACACTGGGTCGATAATACTGACCCTCCAGTTTCTGGTTTAACTTTATAATTTCTTTATTTAATTCTAAAATCATAAGTTGTGGATCATTTGCCAGGGCTGTGTTAAATAGTTTCTGCTGTTCTAATTCCAGTTCGAAATCAATCTCTGGATCACTGGGCTCATAGACTTTATCTGTAGTTAAAATCTGAGTCAGGCGCCTTCTGGCAATTTTTAAATTATTTTGAGCTGCAGTTAATTCTTCTTCGGCTTTTCTCTGTTCAATCTGACTCTGCAGTAAATCCCGCCGAATTGCAATTCCAGCCTCTAAATTATTCTTCACTATTCTTAAATGTTCATTTGCAATATCTAAGGCTTCTTTTCGAATTTCAACCATTCCCTGAGTCTGTAGGACTCCATAATAGGCCTGGATTAAAGAAAAAATCTGAGCTTCAACACTCTGTTCATACTTAGTTCTGGCAATCTCTAAACTATAACCGGCAATTTCTTTCTGCATAGAAGCCCTGCCGCCAAGCCATATTGGCTGAGTTAAAGATAGGGATGTGCTGTAATTTTCATCTTCTCCTATTGAAAATTGTACTTGATCAAACTTTGTGTAAGATGTCTGCAGATCTAAGGTTGGAAAGTATGAGCGCACCGCTAAGTCTATATCTTTTTCTGCCTTCTCAATATCTTTACGAGCATTTTTCAACGTCCTATTTTCTTCAATTAAAATCTTTACTGCCTCTTCTAAATTAATATTCTCTACTGCCATTACAGCAGGAGTGGATAAGAAAATAACAGTAACTAAAAATATGGTAATTACTTTCATTCTATTTTTCATCTTGCTGCTCCTTTCTACTAATCCCATTCATTATAAAACCATAAATAAAATTAATTTTTTTTTCTACATTCTCTGCATCATCTAATAATTCCTTAGTATGAGGTGTAAATAAAACTGATAAAATCATTATCGAAATATCAGCAGGATTTTCGCTTTTTATTAATCCCTCATCAATACCCTGTTCAACAATTTGGGCCACAATTTCTATATTCTTTTGATGCTTTGCTTCAATTGTGTCTTTAAAATCTCTACTAATTAGCTCAACATTGTTCCTAAAGACATCTATTATACCTAAATGCTTTACCAAAGTTTCTAATACACACTTCACTATTTCTCTGATTTTTTCATCACTTCTGCTATCTTCCTGGACAATATCCTTAAAAAGATTGTTAAAGTGATTAATTCCATCGAACGCAATTTCTCTAAACAACTCTTCTTTACTGTCAAAGTACCAGTATAAAGTTCCTTTGCTAATATTTGCACCATCTGCTATCTCTGTCATGGACACCGCATGGTAGTTATTTTTAGAAAAAAGTTTAACAGCTGACTTTAATATTTTATTTTTCGTATCTTCGGCCATAGAAACCTCCTGACTGAATTATAATTGCTCGACTAGCCGGTCAGTAGTTATTATACCTCTAAATTTGTTTTTTGTCAACCGTACGGTTAATTAGAATTAGATTAATCCTTAATTATTCACAACAGCCGCGAAATAAATTATCAATACTAATCTACCAAACATTTATCAAAATATTTTTTTCATTCAGTAAGTGAAAGTTATAGGAAAATCAAAGATTTTAAATTTTTAAAAACAAAAACTCTACAGTTTTAATTTTATCGGTAGAGTTTTTGCTGTTTTATTCAACTGTATAATCATCAATATCTATAGCATCTGGATCCTTTTTCTCTTTTTCGACTTCTGGATCACCAGACTGATATTTACTTAAAATATTCCTTAAAACAGGCCACATTACTACAAAAACTGCAATATCATCAATTTGACCCAGAATTGGAAAAAAATCTCCCACCAGGTCAAAAGGAAAAATAAGGTAGGCAACAGGTACTAAAAATAGTGCTTTTTTGCTTATCTTAACATCCGAGTCTTTCATAAGACGAATTATATTTACCACAGCTGCCAGCCTTTTACTCATAATTTCCACCTCATTTTTTCTACTTTCTAGGCTTTATTATACAACATTCTTCACGGAAAAACAAAAAGGAACAGTCCTGAAAACTGCTCCCTTTGTTCAAAAATATTTAAATTACGGTTCTAAGTTTAAATTAAAATGCCGGTACAACAGCACCTTCGTATTTTTCCAGAATAAATTCTTTAACTTTCTCAGACTGAATAACTTCTTTTAGAATCTGAATTTTTTCGCTGTCCTGGTCTCCTTTTCTAACAGCAACTACATTAACATATGGTGAGTCACTACCTTCCATAATTAAAGCATCTTCCAGAGGATTCAAATCAGCCTCTAAGGCATAATTAGTATTAATTACTGCTGCTGCTACATCCGGTAAAACTCTTGGCAGCTGTGCTGCTTCTAATTCTTCAAAGTTTAAGTTTTTTGGGTTTTCCACAATATCAATTGGAGTTGCACTTAAGTTTGTTGGATCAGCTAAGGTAATAACGTCATTATTGTGCAGTAAAATTAAAGCCCGCCCCTCATTAGACGGATCATTTGGAATAGCAATCGAAGCACCTTCTGGAATTTCTTTTAAACTTGTATATTTGTCAGAATATAAGCCGATTGGTTCTACATGAACTTTAATTGCCGAAGCTAAATTCAGGCCGCGGTCAGCATTGAAGCGTTTTAGATAAGGCACATGCTGGAAAAAATTAGCGTCAATACTGCCATCACTTAAAGCAATATTTGGAGTTACATAATCAGTAAACTCAACTATTTCCAATTTGATTCCCTTTTCTGCAAGATCATCCTTAATGAAATTTAAAATCTCAGAGTGAGGTACAGGAGTTGCACCAATCTTAAGCACATGATTATCAGCCTGAACAGCACCAGCAAACACAAAAGTTAAAAGCACTAAAATTAAAATTGTTTTCTTTAACATAATTATCTCTCCTCTTCTACCTGTTATAAATGTATTAAATTAATTCTGGCTCTGTGTGTTTTTGCCAGAAATAATTCCTTATTCCTACTCAATAATATCTTAAGTATTAGTTTAAAAATAGTAAATACTTAACCAGCTAAGCTTTGTGATCAAAAAATGAAGCTATCTGATTTCCTGCATATTGAATCAGCTGAACCATAATCACCAGGATAACTATAGTCTCCAGCATAACAGCCAGCTGAAACCGTTGATATCCATAGCGGATTGCAATATCGCCGAGGCCACCTCCACCAATCGCTCCTGCCATCGCTGAATAACTGACCAGACTGATTGCTGTCAGGGTCAGTCCTAAAATAATTGCCGGCAGTGATTCTGGCAGTAAAACCTTAAATACAATCTGCAGTGGACTGGCCCCCATTGATTGAGCGGATTCTATAACACCATGCTCTATTTCTAAAATAGCATTATCTGTAACTCTTCCCATAAAAGGAATTGCTGCCAGTGAAAGAGGAACAACAGCTGCATTAGTACCAATTGAAGTTCCCACAATCATTCTGGTAAAAGGAATTACAGCTACCATCAAAATAATAAAAGGGATAGAGCGCCCAATATTTATAATTCCGTCTAAAACAAAATTGAGTGGTTTATTTGGTATAATATGATTTTCCCTGGTGATTGTTGTTAAAACTCCAAGAGGGATTCCACCAACAATAGCAAAAAACAAAGACATTGCCACCATATATAAGGTTTCTAAAGAACCGCTGATCATTAAATCATTATAGCGGGCTAAATCTGTTATAAGATCAAACATTGTCCAACACCTCTACTCTTAAATCCTGACTCTGAAGATAGTTAATACTTTCCTCAATATTTGTTAGCTGACCCTCTAAATCTAAAACCAGAGTCCCAAATGGAACTCCCTGAATCTCATCAATATTGCCATATAATATGTTGGCATCTACTGAATAATGTTTTACCAAATCAGAAATATAAGGATCATGAGTTTTTTCTCCAACAAAAGAAATTCTAATTAACTCTCCTGGTCTTTCTGCTTTTACATATTTTATGATTCGTTCTGGCAGATCAAAATCAATTACTGAACTAATAAACTTTTTAGTTAAAGTCTGCTTTGGTCTGGCAAAAATATCAAGTATTGAACCTTCTTCAATAATCTGTCCGGCCTCTAAAACCGCCACCCGGTCACAAATATCTTTAATAACTCCCATTTCATGGGTAATTAAAATAATTGTCAAATTCATCTCATCCCTGATTTTTGCTAATAACTCCAATACTGATTTTGTACTTTCAGGATCCAGTGATGAAGTTGCTTCATCAGATAAAAGTAGATCCGGATCATTGGCCAGTGCTCTTGCAATACCGACTCTTTGCTTCTGACCGCCAGAAAGCTGAGCCGGGTAATGATCTGCTCTATCAGAAAGGCCAACCAGTTCTATTAGTTCTTTGGCCTTTGCTATTCGCTCTTTTTTTGCTACACCTGCTATCTCTAGAGGAAACGCTACATTTCCCAGCACCGTTCGAGAAGATAAAAGGTTAAAATGCTGAAAAATCATTCCAATCTTCTGTCTGGCTGCTCTTAAATTTTGAGAACTTAATTCTGTTAAATCCGTTCCATTAATGTTTATAGTGCCCGAAGTAGGCTGCTCTAATAAGTTGAGCATTCTAATCAAAGTACTCTTACCTGCCCCACTGGGACCAATCATGCCGAATATCTCACCATCATCAACTTCCAAATTAAGGCCATTTATTGCTTCAACCTTTCCCTGGGCTGCATGATAATGTTTTGTCAAATTTTCTATTTTAATCAAAACTAATCACCCTCTAAAAAATAATAAAACTGCTCCAGTGTCCACAAGAGCAGTCAGAAATGAAAAAAATCCTCCTGAGAGGATTTATTTACCTCTCATCTATCATTCCCCACTGGAAATGCTGGAATTAGCACCTTACTAAATGTTTAAGTAGGTTGCCGGGTATCAAAGGGCCAGTCCCTCCACCACTCTTGATGATTTTTATTTTCTTTTTAAGTTATATAGTAGTTTATCACTCAATTTTAACTCTGTCAAGGATTTTTTGCTTATTTAAAACGGGTAACTAGAAATAATTTCCTGTTACCCAATATTCTTTTATATCACCTCTACATTTTTCCTCATTTGAATCCCTGAACCGCCTTTTTTGCTCTCCACACTGGTAAAATCAAGTCGCTGCTCAGGCAGTTCATATAAAAATCTGGAAGGTACAATCTGCTTATACTGGCCCTGATCTCCAGAAACTCTACGATTGGAAAATGAAATAAACAGCAGCTTTTCTGCCCGAGTCATCGCTACATAAAATAGTCTTCTTTCTTCTTCAACAGCATAGGGATTTAAGCCAGCAGCTTTTTCCTCCAGACTTTTTAAATGAGGAAAAACTTCTTCTTCCGCTCCAATTATAAAAACCACTGGAAACTCAAGCCCCTTAGCAGAATGGGCAGTCATTACCTTGACCTTTTCCTGAGTATCCTCTGTTATATCTTTATCCGTAATCAACTTATTAATTAATAAATAATCATATAATCCACGTCCAGGATTATTTTTCTGAAAATCTGCCATATCTTCTAAAAACATATCCATATATTTTTTTCGTTCCTCTGGATTATCAAGCTCTGCCAGAACATTCTGGTCAAAGTTAACTCGCTGGTAAAGTTCAAGGGCTTTTTTCTGCATCGGCAGCTTTTCCTCCCGGAGATCATAAATACTGTCAATTACCCGCCTTTGAAATTCAATAATATTGGCTGCCTTATTATTTCCAATTCCCTTAACCCGAGTTGGACTTTCAAAGACATCTGTAATTTTTAAATTATGTTCTCTGGCATATTTATTAATTTCACTGAGTAAAATTTCTCCAACACCATGGACCTCAATTCTAAATAGTCGTTTTAAAGCCAATCTGTCATTTGGGTTAACCAGCAGTTTTAAATAATTAACAAAATATCGGATTTCCTGTCTGTCAAAAAAGCTGACTCCTCCCACCAACTGGTGAGGAATTCTAAACTTTGGCAGCTGATTCTGAAGCTGCATTGATTGAAAGTGACTGCGGCATAAAATTGCGACATCACTAAGTTTGTAATTATAAAAATCAACCAGATGATTAATTCGCTTACAAACATATTTAGCTTCTACCAGAGGATTTTCTGCCCGGGCTACAAAGATAGGAGCACCATCATCAGCTTCAGTCCAGGCCTCCTTAACTTTATTCTGACTGTTGTTATTAATTAGCTGATTAGAAGCAGTAATAATATTATTAGAACTGCGATAATTTCTTTCCAGTTTTACAGTTCTAGCTTCCGGATAATCATGCTCAAATTCTAAAATATTACTGATATCTGCACCGCGAAAACCATAAATTCCCTGCCAGTCATCTCCAACAACAAAAATATTGTTTTGGGGTCTGGCCAGAAGAGATACGAGCTGATATTGTGAATGATTTACATCCTGATATTCATCTACCTGAATATACTGAAACTGATTCTGGTATTTAGCTAGAATCTCCAAATTATCTTCAAGAAGTTCAATAGTTTTTTTAATTAAATCATTAAAATCAAAACAGTTATTATTCTCCAGTACTCGCTCATATTCACTATAAATTCTGCTTATAATCTGATAAAAATGTTGGGAGCCCTGATTATCTTTCTGAGCATATTCCTCGATCAGTTCAGATGGAATAACCAACTCCATTTTGGCTTTAGAAATAATATTGAAGATCATTTTAGGGTCATATTCTGTTTCTTCCAGACCAAATTCGAAAATAATATCCTCTACTATGGCAATAGAATCATTAGTATCATAAATCAAACAACCTTCAGAACGATTAACCTCTGCCAGATTTTCTCTTAGTATTTTAAGACAAATACTGTGAAACGTCCCAAGATTCATTTCTTCAATGGTCTCTGAACCAACTAAATCATCAATTTTAGCTTTCATATCATCGGCAGCCCTATTTGTAAATGTTACTGTCAAAATATTACTGGGACTGACTCCCTTATTAATTAAATTAGCCGTTCTATATGTTAAAGTCCTGGTCTTACCACTACCTGCTCCAGCCAGCACTAATACTGCACCTTCCAGAGTCTCGGCAGCTATTTTTTGTTTTGGGTTTAAATCATTTAATAAATGACTCATTTTTGTCTCCTTCTATTTTCAGAATTTTATAAGTTAAAACAAAAGAAAGCCGCCTGCTGATAAAATATCAAATCAACAGACAGCTAATATTTTGGTGCAACGATTACTAATTATATAGAAATTCAACTTAAATTACAAGCTTATTTCAGCAAATCTTTTATCGCATATTTCGACAAATATCGGGTGGTACCAGGTACCTGCACATTTTTTATTTATATAACTTAAAATACTCTTCCCTGGAAGGTATATGACCAAGTACAGCCACACAGCCTGCCACCTGAGCACTTCCAAGATAAGTACGAGAATCAGAAGGTCCAATCCGGGACTGGTAGTTCCGGGTAGTTGTGGTAAAAGCAGTTGCTCCTGATCCAATTCTACGTTTATTACCCATACAAAGGCCACAGCCTGGCATAATCACTGTTGCCCCTGCGTGTGTCAATTTAGCCATTGTTCCATCTACAATTAATTCCTCATAAATATCCCGCGAAGCAGGTCCGACTACTACATTAACACTTTGAGGAATCTTATGACCTTCTATAACATCTGCTGCTTCCTTAATACTTTTCAAATCTCCACCTACACAGCTACCTATATAAACCTCATCAATTTTTTCTCCTTCAACTTCACTTAAGGGAGCAACATTATCAGGATGATGCGGTTTGGCAACCAGAGGTTGATCAAGTTCTTCAAGAGGAATTTCAATTTCTGCAGCATATTCTGCATCTTCATCTGCTGTAAATAAAACTGGAGCCTCCAGATAATCCTCTATTGCCTTAATCGTATTTCTTACAGATGGTGAGCTTTCAGCATCAGGTCTAGATTTTAAATATTGGAGATTATCTTCAATCGTCTTAACTGTAGTCTTATCAGAAGGTACAACACCTGCTGAAGCACTTCTTTCAGCAACAGCATTTGTTAAAATATAGCGCTCATCAGAACTTAAAAATTCTACTCCTTCCATTTCAATAATCCGTCCGTTATAAATATCTTTACCAACAGTTTTATCTGCGTAAATAACTAAAGCCGAAACTAAATCACGAGCAGTAATTCCCTCCGGAGGACGACCGATAAATTTAACTTTTACTGATTCGTCCATGGTCAGATCCTGTTTACCATATTTCATAACTCCTGCTACAATGTCCGAAGCCGCAGGAAAAGAAACTCCCCTGGGAGTTCTGGTATGAGAATCCCCACCAACAATTACATCAGTCGGCAGTACAAACCGGTTCCCAATTGTATGGATAATTCCTTCACCAGTCTGCAGACAAACTCCACCACGTTCAGTAACGAAATCATGTAAAAATTTATGAGTATCTCTTTCAGCACTGGAAGGACACTCACCTGTATGACATAGAGATTGAACTACAAATTCAGCTCCAAAATCTCCCCCGGCCATTGACTGGTATTCATCCATTGTCATTGGTCCGGTGGTATCCTGAGAAAAAGCTCCTCTCATTTTAACCTGGGCTGTTTCCCCCGGCAAAATTGTATCCTTACCATCAAGTCGATTATAGGCTACAATTTTCTGGGCCAGAGTTTGAGGAGGTTTCGAATCTTCCTCAACAACATTCTCTTCAGCAGGAGTTTTAACATCACCTGTTTCAATTCCATTCTTTTTACAATAGTTAAGCGCCATTTTTTGTAGTTCATTACCAGCATCAAAATAGGTCATGCCACCAGCAGCAATTTTTTTCATTTTATAGTCAATTGGCAGTTTTATCTCCAGCTCATATTCAGAATCAGAATCAGGATTAACAAAAAGCTTTTTAGAATTCAAATCTACTTTTAAACTGTCTCCTTCTTTAATCTCAGTTGTATCGGCTTCCAGTGGTAAAATACCTGATGCCACCAGAGATTCTTTAAAAATAGGAGCAAAACTCTTAGCTACTACCACACCACCTTTTTTCTTTTCCGGTTCACCTTTAACTACCTCACCCAAAAGCTGCTGCATTGTGTAAGTTGCAGATTTACGGGATGAACCCTCTCCTAAAGCCTTACCAGCAGTAAAAAATACACTTTCATTTTTACTGGTTTTAGACTTTAAGTTATCCAGACGCCCCCAAAGATCTTCTTCGTCATCACGTCCATCCATTACAAATTGTGCATGGTGAGGCTGATCTGTTCTGCTGTCTGCATTTTTGGAAGGACTCAGGTGACCTGTAGTAATATTATCACCGACCCGCAGCGATAAACCAAAATACTGATCTCTAAGCTCCCAGTCAGCTGAAAAATCTCGGTAGGCCCAGCTCAGCATCAGCTCATTAATTTTCTTTTTAAAATAAGGATTTTCGCCCGCCAGTTCTTCCAGCTGTTCAAAATCAGCCTGAGTAACAAGTACTGTTTCTTTTAAAATTTCAGTGATTTGATCTCTATATATCTCCTTAGCAAAAAGATCAATTAGTCTTGAAGTAGCAGCCCCTCCCTTCATAGCTTCCAGCAGCTCAAGTGCCTGATCAGCAGTTAAATATTTATTTTCTTCTTCCCTAATCTTTGCTTCCTTTATAATTTGAGCCAGACCTTGAGCCTTTGCGTGAGAAGCAGGAAAAGTACCACGCTTAACCTCTTCCCTTAAAAGCCTCAATACCAGAAGATCAAGCCTTTCTTCTTTAAATATCTCAAAACTTTTATGCTCAAGCCCCTCTGCCTGCAAACCACTAAATAGACATTCAACCTCTTCAGCCTCCAGAGGACGGGGATCCAGTCCATAAGTATTTTTTCTCGCTACTGCTTTACTCTTATATTCTTCTAAACAGTCCAATAAAATTTTTAATTTTTCTTCCATTAACTAACTCTCCTCCCTTATCTTCTGCCCAACATATGGACAGACTTATATTAATTATAGTTCATTAATAATTGCTTTAGTAATCTCATCAGTGGCAGCACTACCACCTAAGTCCCCAGTTAAAACTTCACCTTTATTTAAAACTGCAGAAGCTGCTTTTTCTATTCTCTCAGCCGCCTTAGTCTCTCCTAAATGCCTCAGCATCAGAACAGAAGAAAATAACAGTGCTACTGGGTTGGCCTTATTCTGACCGGCAATATCAGGTGCACTGCCGTGAACTGCTTCAAAAACTGCAATCTCATCACCGAGATTCATTCCCGGAGCAAGTCCAAGCCCACCAATCAGGCCGGCCCCAAGATCAGAAACAATGTCTCCATAGAGATTAGGCATAACTAAAACATCATACTGCTCTGGATACTGAACCATCTGCATACACATATTGTCTACAATTTTATCATTAAATTCTATTTCGGGATTTGTTTTTTTATATTTCTCAGCAACTTTACGGGCCTCTTCTAAAAATAGACCATCACTGTATTTTAAGATGTTAGCCTTATGCACAGCTGTTACTTTTTTGCGACCTTCCCGGACTGCATATTCAAAAGCCCTTTCGGTAATTTTGCGAGAAGCTTTGCGGGTGATAATTTTAATACTTTCTGCAGCCTGGTCTCCTACATAATGCTCAATCCCTACATAAAGACCTTCTGTATTCTCTCGAAAAACAACCATATCAATATTTTCATCTTTGGCAAATTTTTTAGCATGCACCTGCAGTGGACGGACATTGGCATATAAGTTTAATTCTTTACGAATAGCCACATTTACACTTCTAAATCCACTACCCACAGGAGTTGTAATCGGCCCTTTTAAGGCAACTTTATTTTTCCTAATTGATTTAAATACTTCCTCTGGCAGTGGTGTTCCATACTTATCCATTACGCCTGCCCCGGCTTCTACCCTGTCCCAGTTAATATCCACTCCTGCAGCAGCAATAATTTCTGCAACAGCCGCAGAAATTTCAGGACCAATACCATCTCCAGCAATCATTGTTACATTATACATTCTCTTTACTCACTACTCCTTTTTAATTATTAAATAATCAAATTATACAATCTCAAAACTTTGACTGTTCCTCTATTCTAGCCTAATAAACTAAAATATTAATAAGTAAGTTTGAAAAAAGCCGGACTTTTATCCGGCTCCATTTTCAAAATAATCAGCCCTTATAATGACTGATATTTATTATAGCATAGAATGGGCATAACTTTCCAGCTCATCAAATTCAGCTTTTGTTATTCCACAATCACCAGGCAAAATCCCGGGTGAGTTTTCGCCGTGATAATCAGAACCTCCTGTAACTAAAAGATCAAGTTCTTCTGCAATCTTTTTATATTTTTGAGTGATTCTTTGGTTATGTTTTGTCTGATAGACTTCTACCCCTCTTAAACCAACACTTTTTAAACGAGCTATCTCCTCTTTAGCCAGTGACTGACCGTGATTAATAACATGCGGATGTGCAATTACAGGTATTCCTCCTGCTTTTAAAATAACTTCTATTGCTTCAGCGGGTAGAACATTTTTCTTTTCGACATAGGCCCTGCCTCCACCAGCAATAAACTCTTCAGTAAAAGCATCACCAATTTCTTCAATATATCCTTTCTCAACCATGGCCCTTGCCACGTGGGGACGACCAAGACTGACACCAGTAGCATATTTTTTAACATCTTTAAATTCAAGCGGATAACCCATCTCTGTCAATTTTTTTATCATTTTATGAGTTCTCTCGACTCTCGAATCTAAAATTGCTTCGGTTAAACCCAGTAGGGCATCATTTTCTGGATCAACAAAATAACCCAGAATATGATATTCTGCTTCCCCACGATAAGTAGAAATTTCTATTCCAGGCACAACTTTTAATCCCTGTTTCTGGCCCAACTCCTGTACTTCCTTAACTGCAGTCAAATTATCATGGTCGGTCACAGCAATAATTTTTAAACCTAATTCTATACAATTTTTTACCAATTCTGCCGGAGTGGAAGCACCATCAGAGGCAGTTGTATGCATATGCAGATCAATTTTCTTCCTTTTCTTAAACATATCTTTAGCCATAAAATATCAAGCTCCTTAAGAGTAATTTTTATCATTAATTTACTTAAAAAGAGATTTGATTACTCTCTGCTCTTTGATTTTAAATACTCTCTCTAAGATACATTTATAGTTTATCAGAAAAACTTTAAAATATCATTAAAGTTTAACAATTAATCTAAAATAATTTATTCAAAATCCAAAATATTAAACTACTCTCCGAACTCTTTCTGCTTTAAATTATCTAAATCCGACCACGAATATAGTACCAGAATAACCCAACCCACTCATGCAGTGCTGCAAGATTGGCACTAAGAGCTCCTCTATTTGGCAGATAATCAAGCCAGCTAAATTGATGATCATAAATAAAACCAGAATGCACTGCCAAAAAATCTATATTTTGAGCTTTAAAAACAGCTGCAGCCCGTAAAGTATGATAGGCTGACGTTACAAGATAAACTTTTTCAACTTCGTTTTCTTCAAGCCATTTCTTTAAATAAGCTGCATTCTCAAATGTTGTTTGAGCCCTATCTTCGCTAATATAAAATTCTTTATTCATTCCCAGACTCTCCAGGAAATCTTCCGCAGCATCAGCCTCGGAAATCTTTTCCTGGCCAATAGCAACTCCCCCTGAATAAATTAAAGGTGTTTTTAAACGTCGCTGCAGCTGATACCCTCTGACCAGTCTCTGAATACTGTGCAGTGAAGGAGCCACTTCGTTGTCAGAATAATAATTTAACCCTCCCCCAAGTACCACAATTGGATATCTTTTAAAGGGATTAACTGAAATTTTTTCGGCATAATTTTCCAGTGGATGAAGTAACAGCTGAACACCAAAGGCATTGGAAAGAAAAAAACATAAAAACAGCATAAATAAAGCTGTTAATTTTATGATCCCTGACTTTGATCTTTTAAATAAATAGCCAGTCAAAATTATCAATAATAATATAAATAATCCTGGCGGCATAACTAGAGAAGCAATAATTTTTTCTAAAACTAACATGATTCCCTCCTAAAAAAACCCCGCCAGCAGCGGGGATAAATTTAATCAGTAAATTTGTCTAAAACATCCATCAATTCAGATATAATCTCTTCTTCTCCTTCTTCCTGAGAAATTGCATTTTTAACACAACCATTAACATGTCGATCCAATATTTTAAGTCCTACTTTTTTTAAGGCACCCCGACAGGCATTAATCTGTGTTAAAATATCAACACAGTACTTTTCTTGATCAATCATCCTCTGCAGTCCCCTGACCTGACCTTCGACCCGCCGCAGTCTCACAATTAAATTTTTCTTATCCTCATCTGATAGTGAGTTCATTCTTTCACCCCACAGTTCTCAAAAATAAATATAAAATAATACTATTACCATAAAGCTAAATATTTGTTGACTTAACCACCAACTATTCAGCTGGCTAAACTTAAAATTATTAATAAATAAACAATTCATCTATTATTTTTCGGGTATTTTTAAGATAATTTGAATCAATATTTTTCCCAATCAATTCAAACCTTAATCGAAGTAATTCTTTAAAAGTGTTTATTTCAGCTGCCTCCGGCAAAAAATGAATCTTTAAATTATGCTGACTTGCTGCTTTAATAGTTTTTTCTAGTATTGACTGCTTTCTCCAGTCCTTAAAATAAAAAAGAGATTCTTCTGGCTTTTTCATTCCTAAAAGATAATAACTGCCATCCACAGACGGTCCAATAACAATATCTCTCTCTTTTAAACCTGCAAAGGCTTCAGTAAAAGTGTCTGTAGCCAGCAGAGGAAAATTAGAACCAACAATAACTACAGGTAATTTACTCTTTTGATAAGCTTCAGTTACTGCATTATACATTATCTCCCCACAACTTTCTCCACGCTGAGGAATTCTAATAAAGTCTTTAGCAATAACCTCAGCAAATATTTTTGGGCTTTGCTCTGGCTTATAACTCAAAAAAAGCTCCAATTTTGAGCAACTTTTTTTTAAGTTTAAAAGCTTAAAATTCATATCTTTTAAAAAAGCTTTATCCAGGGCAGCACATTCTTCTGCTTTTAAATGACTATTAAGCTTAGTCTTCGTTTTCCCTGCTACGGAAGCTCCTCTCATAAGCACTACTGCAGCCTGCAAGATAATCTCCTCCTATCTGCTTGAAATTAAAAACTATTATAAAAAGATCAAAACTCTATCCTTCGCTGCTGTATCCTTTTGGAACAATCTTAATTTGATCCCAGGCAGAAAATAAAATATCTTTAAATCTTTTAGTATCAAGAATAGTAGAAGGTAGGTTTATAATTCCAGAATCCTGCAGACGGCCTGCTGCTTTTTCTGTTTTTATCTGTCCAGTTTTTAAATCCTCCCTACTGGAAACAAATTTCCTTTTATTATAAGGAAAGATCTCAGGTGCCATCATATAAACAACTGCTACTACATCCCACATATAAAAACCTGTTAAACCAATCATCTCTGAAGAATATTCATACCAGGGCTTAATTTTATCACTGATATAGGCACGAATAGCCTTATTTTTTGAACGATTAATCCGCTGCCATGATTTTTCCCCAAAACGCGCTGCCAGACATAAGTTGCCGGACATTAGGGCCACTGGAACCTCAGCTTTAACTACCTGCTCTGCTGCTTCTGGGTCTTGACTAAAATGAATTTCATTAATAGTCTGCTCTCCAAACTGCAGTGGTTCAGTTATTCCACCCATAATAATAATTTCTTTCAAATTTTTAAAGAAGTCACTGTCAATTTTCCAGGCAGCATAAAGGTTAGTCAGAGGTCCGATAGCAATTAAAGTAATCTCATTTTTATTTTCGGCAGCAGTCTGAGCCAAATATTTTGCAGCTTCCGTCTTATCGTCTCCAGCTTCAGCTGCTCCTTTATAATGTTTAATTTTATTTTCTAAACCAAAATCACTGATCATTTTTTCCGTTGTCTCATAAGTAGCTTCTAAACTACTGTTCCCAAAGACACTGGTAACCGCCATCAGATCTATATCCTCACGCCCAAGTAAAAATAAAAAAGCAAGGCCATCACTAACATCTTTTTCCTGAATTCCGATTGTATTATCACAGTCTAAAATAACCTTTTTCATTTTATCCCCCTAACAGTGATTTTTTCTATTCTCTCTTAATTTAATTTCAACAAAAATCTATAAAATCCTGCCTTATTAAAATTATCTGAGTAATTTATGTAATAATAATGCAAATTTGTTACTTAAGGTATATAATAGTTTATGAAGAAAGAGACAAATTTTAAGGAGGAATCACAATGAATAATGATAAAATATTAATTCTTATCTTTATTTCAATTATTATAATTTCTACCAGCTTAAGTTTTTCAGCTGTAGCTGCTGAAGAAAGAGGATTTGAAAATCCAGACCTTTTAATTTCAGCTTCTGAATTGAATAAGAGACTCAAAAATGAAAATAATAAACTGAAAATAATTGATGTTCGCAACAGTGCCAGATATTTACTCGGACATCTACCGGGAGCAGTTAATATGTGGGGATCTGATTTTTCTGATCCTGAAGGTTGGGTGGAAGGATTGATTGCTGACCCAAAAGCTTTTAGTGTTACTGTACAGAAAAAGGGAATAAATAATGACTCCAAAATTATTGTCTATGATGAAAATAACAGTGTCTGGGCAGCCAGATTATGGTGGGTCTTCAGAGTTTATGGACATCAAAATATAAAAGTTTTGGAAGGTGGATATGATAACTGGAAGGATAATGATTTTGAAACAAATATACTGCCCAACTATCCAGACAAGGGTAACTTTTTAGTTCAGGATGTAATTAATGAGTGGATTGTAAATTCTGATACTATTGCTGAAAATCTTGATAATGAAAAATTTATAGTTCTTGATACAAGAACAGAGGCTGAATATCTGGGGCAAAAAACAGGTTCTAGTGCTCCGCGAAAAGGTAGAATACCAAACTCTATCCACCTAGAATGGAATAGAGTTTTAACAGAAAACTACAATTTTAAATCTGCTTCAGAAATCAAACAAATTTATCAGGAAAAAGGAATTACAAAAGATAAAGAAGTGATTGCTCTTATCTCCCACACTGGGGTCAGAGCAGCTCACAGTTTTTTTGCTCTTAAACTCCTGGGATATGATAACTTAAAATTATTTGATGAATCATGGCTTGGCTGGAGCAACCGCAGTGATTTACCAATTGAACTGAAGTGATTTCAAAATTAATAATATCAGCTCTCTTCTCCCATGAAATTTTTGTTACTAAATAAGATCAGGCTTTCTGAAAGAGATTCTTCTGACTGCAAATACTTTAAACTCTGTCCGATTAAAGAGCGGGCAACAGCAATTCCTCTATTAAAATGATTTTCAAACTGTTGATAATTTTCTGCAGGCCAGATACTTTGTTTTTCGTTAAGCAGATAGCTGTACTGGCTTAAGTTTTGAGGTAGAATTAAATTTAAAACCCTAAAAATATGATGTCTTAAAGAACTATCCGAAATAAATAATCTATGATATTTACGTAGGTCTAAGTAAGATTCCCAGATCAAATCCTGATCAAGTTTTTCCTCAATAAGATTCTCAAAAATCAATTGATAAAAATAATTAAGATTCTGCTGATGTTTGTCCTGTAATTGATAATAAGGAAGGGGATCAACAACTACTGGACTTTGATTCCATCTCTGCTGCATAATATATATATCAATACTGGCCTCAATTAACTTGTGATTTTTACCTTCTCCCCCATTTTTAATAATAAACGGGTGACATTCGCGATCCAGGGCATAATGCGAAATGAACCCCAGTAGATAAACCAGATTATGCTGCCAGTACTCAGAGTCAGGAAGCTTAGCCCGGAAATAAATCCCCTCTCTCTTCAAAGCAGTAAGCAGTTCGGAGAAAATTTTCTTACCACTCAGCGAATGGATTAACTCCCCTTTTTTAGGCCCTTTTTTTGCCCACTGCCAGGGTAAAAAGTCATTATAAAAGAAAAAATCTGCGCCCTGACAACCATAATTAAAAAGCTGATAATTCTTATTTAACATTGCTTTAATATTTTTATCTTCAAGACCAGCAACTATTTCTTCGCCAGCAATAATATGTGTCCAAAAATCTGGCATCTTTCTCCCCCCTAATAATTTATGATATTAATTATATTGCTTTTAACTTTTGGCTTCTAATTTTCCCTTTTCTACATCAACTCTACTTAAAAATATAATACCTAGAACAAAAAAGGAGGCAACTGCAATTATTCCATAACGACTTGAGCCCGTTAACTGTCCTGCATAAGCAAAAACTGTCGGACCAATTATGGCAGCAAATTTACTGGAGACTCCATAGAACCCAAAAAATTCTGCTGATTTTGATTCCGGTACCATTGCTCCATATAAAGATCGACTTAAAGCCTGTGCTCCTCCCTGAACCATCCCCACAATACCTGCCAGAATCCAGAAATCAAGAGCTGAATCCAAAAAATAACCATAAAAAGTTATTGCAGTATAAATGGTTAGAGCAAGGTAAATGCCTTTTTTAGCTGTGACTTTCCCAGCTATTTTAGCAAAAATAAGAGCAAAGGGTATTCCGATAAATTGTGTTAAAAGTAGGGCTCCAATCAGGTCAGTCTGACCAATACCCACTTCCCGACCATAGATTGTAGCCATCCTGATGATAGTTCCAATTCCATCATTATAGATCCAAAAAGCCAGTAAAAATTTCCACAGTTCTCGATATTTACGGATATGAACAAAGGTAGATTTAAGTCTGCCAAAAGCCATTTTGGTGTATTTAGCCAGCGGTATTTTTTCAACCCGTTTTTCAGGAGCAGGGAGATATTTAAAAGCAGGCAAAGAAAATATAAACCACCAGACTGCAACAGTGATAAACGATATTTGAGTTGCTAAAGTTACTGTACTTATTCCAAATAGAGCAGGTTTGGAAATCATTAATAAATTCAATGCCAGCAACAGACCACCTCCCAGATAGCCAGCTGCATAACCAAGGCTTGATATATAATCTATTGAATCAGCATCACTGATGTCGGTTAAAAAACCATCGTAAAATACATTACCTCCAGAAAAACCAATGTTGGCGATAATAAAAAAGAAAGAGGCAAGTAAATAATTGCCTTCATTAACAAAAAACAAAAGAGAGGTGCCTGTAATACCCAGAAATACAAAAAATTTGAGAAAAGTTTTTTTTGAATCAGAATAATCAGCAGCTGCACCCAGGATTGGAGAAATAATAGCAATAATAATCATAGCAATAGTCTGCGTATATCCCCAGTAAGAAGTAGCCAAATTACCTGGTAAATTAATTCCAGCCACATCTTTGTAAAAGATGGGCAGGACTGTGGCTAAAATTACTGTGGCAAAAGCAGAATTAGCCCAATCATACATGGCCCAGGCATAAACTGTTTTTTTCTTTTTATCCATTGAGCTCACCCTCTGTTTTAATATTGGCAAAAATATCGGTTCTAATTATTAACAATTTATATTATAATTCTGTTGTTCTGTTTTCTATTAAATTTAATAGAATTTCTTTAAAACGCTGATCATCAGCTGGACTCCGTTTTTTATGAGAAGTATGACGGCCTGTTCTTTTTCTCTCTTTAAACTGACGGTGTCTTGTGGCCAGAAGTCTTTCTATATTCTGATTAGTAAATTCTCTGCCGGAAAAACCAAGAACTAATGCTCCCGCACCTAAAGCTAAGGCAGCCAACCCATAATCAGATGTAACTACAAGATCTCCAGCCTGAATCTTGTTATATAAAATCATATCAACTGACTGAAACCCCTGATCAACAACCTCTAAAGTCCCATAAGCGAGCTGATGACGGTGGTTTAAGTCAGTGTAAACTATTAATTCTAAATTTTTATCTGCAGCAACCTTGGTAATTATTTCAATTACTGGACATCCGTCCCCATCAACTAAAATTCTCACTGTTTTTTAAACTCCACATAGTCAAGTTCTTTCTCTAAATAACGAGCCAGTGTATAAAGCAAATCAGAAAGACGGTTAATATATTTCTGAAGATCACTGCTAATATCCGCCTCTTTTGCAAGAGCTGTAATTCTGCGTTCAGCTCTCCGACAAATTGTCCGGGATTGATGCAGAGCACCACTTGCCTTTGAGCTGCCGGGAATAATAAACATTGACCTCTCTTTTTTATTCATCTGATCTAAATAATGATCAATTTTTTCTTCCAAAAACTTAATATCTTCCTGACTGATTTTTTCAGGGAAACTTTCCCAATCCGGTGTAGCCAGCTCTCCTGCCAGATTAAAAAGTTTACGCTGTACAGAACGGATAATATTATAAACTTCTTTTTCTTCTACAAAATTTTTGGCAAAACCCAGTGAAGAATTTAATTCATCAATAGTACCATAACTTTCAACCCGCAGTGAATCTTTAGCCACCCTTGTATTATCAAAAAGACTGGTTTTACCCTTATCGCCGCTTTTGGTATAAATTTTCATCTTTCCCTCCTTTTATGTGAACCTGTCGCTGTCCGCACCATTTCCCCAAGCAATTTATGAAAATCAATCTGTTATTTATCAGAAAAAGACAGCTCCTGACCAGAAACTGCCTTTCAAAAACCCTTTTAGATTACATTTATTTCCTTTAATTAATTATAGCACTTTAATTTTAAGAAGACAAGATTATATACCTTAATTTTAAGGGATAGTAACTTTTTTCTCAATTTTATTAAAAAGATAAACAAAAATAACAATTACTACCAGATAAATTAAAGCTACAATAAAATAAACATTAAAAAACTGATAATTACGGCTGGCAATCAGCTTTCCTTCTGTCATTAATTCTTTGGCTCCAATTACATAAGCCAGAGAAGAATATTTAATCATATAAATAAACTCGTTAGTCCAGGAAGGAATTACCCGGCGCAGAGCCTGAGGTAAAATAATGTGTCTAATCCCCTGCCATTTAGTCATCCCGATTGATTGGGCTGCTTTAAGCTGGCTGCCGCTGATTGACTGAATTGACCCCCTTAAGTATTCAGCCTGATAAGCTCCACTGTTAATAATGAAACTGATCACTGCTGCTATGATTGGAGTCAGTCTAATTCCATAAGCAGGAAGTCCATAATAGATAATAAATAGCTGAACTAAAAGTGGGGTACCTCTAATAATCGAAATAAAAAGTCGAACCAGTGCTGAAACAAATTTATTTCCATAAATCTTACCCAGAGCCAGAAAAGTTCCCAGAACTGTACCGGAAAAACAGGAAATAATGGTTACAAAAACCGTTACCCCAAGTCCTCTTAAAAATAAAGGGTAATATTCCATAAAAATATCTAACATTATTTCTCACCCTCACCATATAAATTAGTCAGCTGGAAGAGAAATTCTTTGGTTCTTTTATGATCAGGATCGGTAAACAGTTTCTCAGGATCACCCTGTTCTACAATATTGCCACCCTCCATAAAAATTAGTTCATCAGCAACACTGCGGGCAAAACCCATCTCATGAGTTACAACAAGCATGGTCATCCCCTCTTCAGCCAAATTACGCATAACTTTAAGAACCTCTCCAGTCAGCTCTGGATCCAGGGCCGAAGTTGGTTCATCAAATAGAATAAGTTTAGGCTGCATTGCCAGAGCTCTAGCAATACCCACCCGCTGTTTCTGTCCACCTGATAACTGAGAAGGATAAGAATTAGCATAATCTTTAAGTCCAACCCGATCCAACTCAAATAAGGCAAGCTCTTCTGCCTCATTTTTATCCATCTTTTTGACTTTGGTCAGGCCAATCATTACATTACCTTTTGCTGTCAGGTGATTAAAAAGACCAAAATCCTGAAACACAAAACCAATCTGCTGTCTAATTTCATTTATGTTTTTGGCAGAAGTAATTTCAGTATCTTCAAGATAAATTTTACCTCTGGTGGGAGGTACCAGCCGAATAATATTATTTAAAACAGTACTCTTTCCGGTACCACTGGGACCAACAATAACCTTGGTCTCACCCTTATCAAGTGAAAATGAAATTCCTTTGAGAACCTCTTCATTTTCAAAGCTATGATGCAGATTTTCTATTCTCAATAAATGCTTAGTAGGCATCTGAATGTCCTCCTTCAATTCCTATCCCTGGAATTTGATATTTTTTCTCAAAAAGGGATAAACCACCGTTTACTATCGTAGTTAAAATAAAATAAATCGCAGCAATGGTTAAATAAATCACCATTGGCTCATTTGAAGTCGCAATAAAATACTCACCCTGTCTTAAAAGCTCAACCACCCCAATGGTAAAGGCAAGTGAGGTATCTTTGAGCACAATTGCAGACTCATTTGCCACCGGTGGAATTGCAATTCTAATTGCCTGGGGAGCAATAATATAAAAGAAAGCTTTCATTTTACTCATTCCCAAAGAACGGGCAGCCTTCATCTGAGACCCACCTACCGATTGAATTGCACCTCGATAAATCTGAGACTGATAGGCTGCTGATCTAAGTCCAATCCCAATAACTGCGGCTCTAAAAATTGGAATTCTTAATCCCAGCATTGGTAGACCATAATTTAAAAGTAAAAGCATTACCAGCAGGGGAATACTGCGAGCAAGACGCTCATAGACTGCAACAGTAGCCTGAAGTATTTTATTTCCATACACCTGAGCAAAGGCGATTGGTAACCCAACAACTATTCCGATTAAAAGACTCCAGAATGTCAGTTGTATTGTTACCAGGGTCCCTTCCAGAAGATAAGGTAGTGCACTTTTTATTAATTCTAAATTATTCATAATCTGTCCTTTCTAAAATTTTTTGATAAAAATTATTTAAGAATCCAATTTTACACCCTAAAGTTCAAGTGTTTTCTGCTGCTTAATAATTAAACTCTTGAGAACAAAATTGGCTCTAAACAAGTAATAAAATTATAAATTAAAAATATAAAAGGCCTTACTCCGCTGCAGGGTTCAGAAAACTTTCCAGACCCTGACAGCAGAGAAAAAGCCTGATCAGATTTTACTCAAAATACTTTTCAATCAACTTATCCATAGTTCCATTTTCAATAACTTTTGCCAGACCTGCATTGATTTCTTTAAGCAGTGCCTGATTATTTTTACCAACAGCAATACCATATTCTTCACCGGTAATTACTTCTGCTACAACATTAACCGGATTATTTTTGCTATAAGTTTCAGCAACAGGTTTATCTAAAACAGCTGCATCAATGTTTTGGTTTGCTAAGTCTCTGATAACAAAAACATAAGAATCATAATTTCTGAGCTCACCTGTTAAAATATCAGGTTTAACCAGTTTATCTCTGACCCAGGTATCACCTGTAGTTCCTGTCTGAACACCAATATCATTGGAACCAAACAAAACTGTTAAATCTTCTTCCGATCCTTCATGAACTAAAACTGACTGATTAGCAGAATAGTAAGGATCTGAAAATGATACCACTTCTTTCCTGGCATCAGTAATCGTCATTCCAGCCGCTACTATATCTAAACTACCTGAAGCAAGACCAGGAATTAAAGAGTCAAAACTTATATCTCTAAATTCAACTTCAAAGTCCTGCAGTTTTGCTATTTCTTTAACCAGATCAATATCAAAACCAACAATCTCACCCTTCTCTACATACTCAAAAGGTGGGAAACTTGCATTTGTTCCTACAACATAGCGCTGAGCCATAACCCCTGAGCTAAAAGCCAATACTGCCAGAATCACTAAAATTGTTACTAAAGTTTTTTTCATTTAACTATTTCCTCCTTTAAATTGATATTCTACCTTCTCGCTACTTTTAACCGGCGAAAAATGATAAAAATTAATCTTAAAATTCATTATACCACAATACTTTAATCAGCAAAAGTAATATTTTAATTTAATACAAGCTTTAATTTTCTGAAAAATTAATAGTTAAAACTAAAACGAAGATCTTTTTAAAGATCTCCGCTTGAATTATTATTTTAAGACTTTATTTAAATTATCCTGATTAAATTCTTCAATAATTAGATCAGCACTGGAAAGATCCTGACTTTCATCTTTAGCCCGGTTGAAACCAATTACCTTTGCTCCTGCTCGGTGAGCACCCTTAACTCCATTCTCCGAATCTTCAATTACAATGCATTCTTCCGGCTCAACTCCCAGTCTTTCTGCGGCCTCAAGAAAAATATCAGGAGCAGGTTTACCATTTTCAATAGCATTCCCATCTACATAACCTTCCATATACTTTTCAAGACCAAAACGTTGAAAAATATGCTCAATTACTGGCTCATAGGAAGAAGAAGCAATAATCATTTTATAACCGTGATCTTTAAAAAATTGAAACCACCCTTCAACTCCCGGCATCAATTCTAAATCTTCAGCTTCAGCCAGCCCCACGTAAGAACTATGAATATGATCTTCCATAAAATCTTCAATCTTATAATGAGAATACTCCTCTTTAACCTGATAACGATCTAAAATATCTGTCCAGATATCTTTTAGGTTGGCACCCATATGTCGATCATAGTCTTCCTGACTCAAATTGAAACCATACTTCTCATATATTTCTTCATTTATTTTTTCATAAATTGGTTCTGAATCAATAATTGTTCCATCCATATCAAAAATCACTGCTTTAATCATTAATTTATCACCCAATTATTTATAATTTTATATTTCTTTTTTAATATTATATCATAAATCCTGCCGCCAGATAAAGAACTAAAGCTATTGCCCCATTGGCCAGTGCATAAGGCAGCTGAGTATTTACATGATCAATATGATCTGAAGCAGAAGCCATTGAAGAAATAATAGTGGTGTCTGAGATTGGAGAACAATGATCTCCCATAATACCACCAGAAACTACAGCGCCAATTGTTGGATATAAAGGCGCACCCATTGCTACAGCCATTTGAATTCCAATTGGCATCATAATACCAAAAGTCCCCCAGCTGGTTCCGGTTGCAAAAGCCATCAAAGAAGCCATGATGAAAACTATTGCCGGTCCAAATGCTCCACTAACTCTACCTTCAACCAGAGAAGCCATATATTCTCCTGTCTCTAAATAACCAATTACATTTCCAATTGCAAAAGCTGTGATTAAAAGAATAGCCACCGGAACTATCGCTCCAATTCCCTGATATATATAATCAATATATTCTTTTAAACTCATAAGACCCTGAATAACATATAAAAATCCAGCAAAAGTAACTGCTGTAATAACAGCCCAAAAAACCGAGGTTGAACCTGAGCCCTGAAGTATATTTCCAGCTCCAGTTATGTAAAGACTAAGAGGCATCATAAAAATCAAAACTAAAATAGGCAAGATCATATTCCACATATTGGGAATAATGCCTTCTTTAGGAGGAGTAGCAGTTGCTTCCTCAGAAACCATTGGAGTAGCACCCTCTCTTAACAAAAGGCCTTTTTCAGCTGCTCTTTTCTCTGCTTTAGCCATTGGTCCCCAGTCATTGCCAGTCAGGATATAATAGCCAACTGCCAGAACTGCAATAATTGAATAAAATTGGAAAGGAAGCGATTTAGCCAGCAGCTCAGCAGAAGTTCCATCCACAACTCCGTTTGCTATCTGAACTCCAATTACCCCCATCAGCATAGCTCCCCACCCGTTAAGGGGAATCAAACCACAAACTGGTGCAGAGGTTGAATCACAAACATAAGCAAGTTTTTCGCGAGATACCTTATACTTATCTGTTAGAGGCCTGGCAACTGTACCGGAAACAAGACTGGTAATTGAGGACTCTATAAAAATGATCAGACCTGTAATATAGGCCAGAAGCAGAGCACCCCTTTTATCTTTAACAATATCTCTTTTTTGAGTAAGGTAATTTATAAATCCCTGCACTCCACCCGAAGCAGAAATTACAGTTATCAAACCTCCAACCATAAATGAAAAAATTATGGTTTTTGTAATCCAGGCTTCCGAGAAAATAGCCACAATTTCTTCTAAAGTCATATTAACAGCCGCAAAAAAAGACCAGTCAGTTAATATCATAGCACCCGAAAAAATACCTAAAATTAGTGAAATAAAAACCTGTTTTGTGGTTAAAGCAAGTAAAATCGCAATTAACGGTGGTAAAATACTCCATATACCATAGTCCATACTTTCCCTCCTCATAATTTATATTCCTGATATTAGCCTGCTGCTTCTGATTATCTAAATAAGCTCAAATCTTAAAAACAGCTTAAAATACCATTTACTATTATAACATAAATTTTCTGAAAAGTTTAGTTTATGGCTTAAAATTATATTGCACCTGCCCCTGTAAAAACTAATTAAATTAAACCTGTTAACTGCCACCAAAAGTATTCAAAAATAACAGTAATTAGAGATACTGCTGTTAGAGGAATGCCCAGCTTAATGACACTCTTTTCACTGTAATTACCATTTTCTTTTCCCATTCCAACCAGAATATTTAAATGATGAAAAGGGAGGATATAATGAGTACCAATTGCAGTATAGACAAAAAGAGCAGGTACCAAAGGATTAATACCACAGCTTTTGGCAAAAATAATAAAGGCTGGAATAGCTATTCCCATCACCGCAATTACACTTCCCAAAAACATGTGTAGAAAGATCGAAATTCCAGCTGTCATCAGGGCAAAAATCAACATATTATTTGGAGTTTGAGCCGGCAGTACTACTTCAGCCAGCCACTGATTCATCCCGGTTAGAGAACCTACCTTACCAATTGCTACTGCTGCCGTTAAAAAAATTAAGACTTTGATTGGAACCTGGTTCCAGTCTTCTTTTTTTAGTATATCTCCACTCACCGGCAGGCTCATCATTACTGCAATCGTCAGGGTAAGCCACCCCAGTTCAACACCATGAAATGAGTCCGTCATCCATAAAACCACAGCTACGATTAACCAGAAGACTGTCCGCTGCTCTTCTGCTGACATCATCCCTAAGTCTAATAATCTCTGCCCGATTTGTTTTTTATTGATCTCCACTTCTTCATCAGGCTGAAATAATTTTAAAATTACTAACATAGTTAATAAAGCTGCCAGTGCTGCTGGAGCTCCCATATATAAAAACCATCTTCCCCAGCTTAAATCAACTCCTGCAAACTCCAGTGTCATAAAATTAAGAGTACTTTCCCCCGTTAAAAAAATCATTGATATTGGAATGGAAGCTGCAAAAACAGTCAGCCCAATCTTGGAGGCATCCTTTTTGTTAATTCCAGCATTTTCAATTACTACTGACATAACGGACATAATGATAAATGCTCGCGGCCAGGGATGTGGAATAATCAGACTTAAAAGAAAGGTTAGAGCAAAAATAGAAACTATAATTGACCTGTAGGAATCCACAAAGTGAATAATAAATTTATAAGCAATCCTTTCCCCCAAACCTGATTGCTCTACTGCAGCTGCTATTAAATATGCCCCAATCACCAGATAGACCGTCTGGGAAGTCCAGAGAGAAAGGACTTCTTCTGCAGGAGCAATCTCAAAAATTAACATCAACATCAAAAATAGTGCTGCTACATAAGCTGAATCAGCCACTTTAGCAGCCCAGAAAATCACTGTCATCAGAGTTATGGAAAACATTTTCCGTCCGGCTAAAGAAAGACCGGGTAGATCGAGATTCCAGATAAGTAGAGCTACTGCTATTCCAATAAATAAAAAAACTGTGCGTTTGTCCTTAATTTTAACCACCACCAGTTGAATTTTAGACTATATAATTATTTTACAAGAAAAGTTAAAATAAAGCAAATTACTCAAGATTGTTTTCAAAAAAGTTGCCATTTTCCCGATTAATACTTTAATTAAATCTATGTATAAACTCAGCTGCTAATAATTTATTAATGGAATTTTTTAATAATATTTTAATATTTATGGTATAAAGTGATATAATAAATTAAGAGGTTAATAATAAATCATAAATGATATATTATGGAGATGGTTTTATGCAAACTATTAATTTGAAATCAAATTCTAAAACGTTATTTTTCTTAATTCACGGCTACACAGGTAGCCCAAACGATTTTAATGGTTTACCGGAATATTTGTCTAAAAACCTTGCAGTCGATGTTAAGGTAATGCTGCTTAAGGGCCATGGAACTCAAGTTCAGGATCTTGATAATATCAAATTAAAAGATTTTACTAATCAAATTGAGCCAGAGCTAAAAGCTGATTTAGAAAAATATGAACAAATTATTCTCGGGGGGGTTTCTTTTGGAGCTCAAATGGCAATGTATTTTGCCAGTAAATTTCCTGTTGATGGGGTCTTTAATGTCTGTCTCCCTTATAAATTAAAATTTCCTTTTAATTTACCGGGATTATCAATACTCAGCTTTTTCAAAAAATACTGGGAAAAACCGATCTCAAATCAGGAAAAAGAAATACGAAAACAAACATTTTATTATAAACAGATGCATGCAAATGGTCTAAAAATTGTTAAAAAAGCAAATAAATTATTAAAAACAGAGCTGCCTAAAATTAACTGTCCTGTTTTAACCATCTATTCTAAAAATGATCCGATCGGTAATTATAAAGCAATTGGTTATATCAGCCGTAAGATTGAGGCACCTCACTATATAAAAATTGTGGATAATAAAAATCATAATCTATTTTTTTCAAATAAAAGTTCTGAAATTTACGAAAATATTAGGGATTTTTATAAATCGATTAGCAGAGAAACGAAAAAAGAAGAAAATAAAATAGCTGCTATTATACCAGCCTATAATGAGGGGCAAAATATTAGTCGGGTTTTAGATATTTTAACTGAGACTGATATTTTAAATGAAGTTATAGTAATTGATGATGGCTCAACTGACAATACTTCCGAAGTCGTAAGCAGATTTAAAGAAGTAAAATTATTAAAAAATAATAGTAATCAGGGCAAAGCTCAATCAATGCAGCAGGGAGTTGAAAATACTGATGCAGAAATTTTATTTTTCTGTGATGCTGACTTAAAAGGTCTGACACCAGAAATTGTTGAGCAAATTGTTCAACCTGTTGTTAAAAGAAAATATGATATGTTCATTGGAGTAAGAAATAACGTTATGCAAAAAGCAGTAACTCTATTTGCTTTAAATTCCGGTGAAAGAGCCTTAAGGCGTGAACTTTGGAATAAATTGCCTGAACATTTTAAATACCGCTATCGTATCGAAGCCGGACTGAATTTTATAGCAAAAAGACAGGGAAACGGTTATAGCTGGCAAAAATTCGAATATTATCAAACTCTAAAAGAAAAGAAATATGGTTTTTTAAAGGGAACTTTACTGCGCTGGTGGATGAATATTGATGTAGCCTATGCCTATTTGTTAACTGTTTTTCAAAGATTGAAAGAATAATAATCTGTAATTGATCTCTACAGTTTAATTGTAGTCAATTTACATTTAATTACTGTCTCCTATTTGATATAATATAATTAGAATTGAATAAAAATTAAAATAAAAATTCCAAAAGGAGGTTTTTTGATGCCTTATTTAGCTGATGAAAATCGTTATGAAAAAATGGAGTACAATTACACCGGAAACAGCGGACTAAAACTTCCGGCAATTTCTTTAGGACTCTGGCATAATTTTGGTGGGGTTGATACTCTGGAAAATGCCCGCAAAATGCTGCGCAAAGCTTTTGATCTGGGAATTACTCACTTTGACCTTGCCAATAATTACGGACCACCGGCCGGTTCTGCGGAAGAAACAATGGGAATTTTAATGGAAAAAGATTTTAAACCCTATCGTGATGAATTAATTATTTCTTCAAAGGCTGGTTATTATATGTGGCCCGGACCTTATGGTGAATGGGGTTCTCGCAAATATTTGATTTCAAGTATTGATCAGAGTTTAAAAAGAATGGGACTTGATTACGTAGATATTTTCTATCATCACCGCCCGGATCCAGATACTCCACTTGAAGAAACAATCGGTGCTTTAAAACAGATTCAGGACCAGGGAAAGGCTCTCTATGTAGGGATCTCTAATTATAACTCCGAGCAAACTAAAGCAGCTGTAGAAGTTGCAGATAAAATGGGAGTTAATCTGCTTTTAAATCAATATAATTATTCAATTTTTGATCGCTGGTCAGAAGAAGAAGATCTTTTAGGCACACTGGAAGAGGTTGGAATGGGTTCAATTATCTTTTCGCCGCTGGCTCAGGGGCTTTTAACTGATAAGTACCTCGGTGGTATTCCGGAAGACTCCAGGGCTGCCAAAGAAAGCGGCTTCCTCAAAGAAGAAAGTATTACTGAAGAAAAATTAGACAAGGTAAGACAGCTTAATGATATTGCTGCTGACAGAGGCCAGAGTTTATCTCAAATGGCTTTAGCCTGGATCTTAGAACAGGGAGTTACTTCTGTTCTCGTAGGTGCCAGCAAGGTTGAACAGATTATCGAAAATGCTGGAACTTTAAATAACACAGGCTTTACCAACGAAGAACTGGCTGCAATTGAAGCAATAGTAGCCGACTAATTGGTGGCGAATACTAAAAAATTAATGAAGATAGTTAAAGGCTAAAACCCTGCTCAGGGCTTTAGCCTTTTTTAAAACTTTTAATTATTTTGTAGAATCTTTTATCTTAGTTTCTTTTTCTAACCGGCACTAGAAAGCATTCTAGGAACCTGATACTAAAAAGATATCTATTCTTTCAAATTCTCTATTTCTTATCTGGTAAGCAAGTTCTCCAATTATCTCCCCAGCTTCAACTTCAAACTCTTTACCATTAATGGCAGTTAATTTAAATTTAGAAATTTCGGCCTTATCCTCGCCAAATGTATCTTTTCGGCCTGGATTATGATAGATTACCAGAGTCTGACCTAAAAATCTGTGAGCAAATGCTGCTTCCGGAATCACTACTTCAGCTGCCTCAGTTTCACTTAACTGCAGTTTTACTTTTCTTTCATCTTCAGTAAATAAGTCTGCGCTTAATTTTGGTTCTGGCTGATAAATCAATTCATCATCCTCATACTTAAATGGCTGCTCACCAAAGGCCATCAAAGACCACATATTAATATATTCGGCAGTTGAACCGCTGAGTCTTGCTATATAACCGCGGCCGTGATTTTTAGTATCTCCGTTTAAACTGCTCAAAATAAAGGAAGAATTCTCTAAAATACTGCGCCCATATCTGTTTGGATCCTGAAATGGAACCAGTGCATCATTGATTGCCTGATAATATTCTTCATATAAGCCGCTCTTTAGAAGTTCCAGTAAATATTTATATTCCATGTGCAGCCAGATTGATCCATTTTCCAGCCAGCCAGGACTGAAGGCTCTTGCTCTTCCAATTTCATAGCTTTCTGCACTTAAATCACCATTAACTCTGTACATCTTAAGCTTCTCGTCAAATAGTTCACTATTTTGAACTGCTTTGGCAAGTTTTTGAGCTTTCTGATCATCTTTTAAAATTTTCATTCCTCTTACCTGAGCTTCCAGGAATGGCGGCAGTCTGTGCTGCTTAAATTTCTTAACAGCTACCTTTTCCAGTCCATTTTCTGATCTCTGACCGAGCTTTTCGTATTCTTCAGCCTGATAGCTGTAGTACATTGTAAAGAGTCCATTATCTTCTTCAGCCAGCCTTACAGCCCGCTCAAGTTTGGATTCAACTTTATTTAAAAAACCCATCATTTTTCTTATAGATACTGCAACTTCTCTGCCAGTTAGATCGGCAAATACCTGTTCTCGATATTCTTCTTTGATTTTACCGGCCTGCTGCCAGTAAAGGAAGTCCTGATCAGATTTAAGTTCAGTTAGCAGGTGATCAAGATTAGCAAAGAAATCATGGGTTTCTGCTGCCAGGGCAATTTCTGTTTCCAAATTGAGTTCAGATAGAGCCTCTGACATGAATCTAACCAGCCTCAGTAATTCCATTGTCTCAGCAATTGATGAGCCAAAAATACCGGGCAGTCCATTTAAAGCATCATACCAGCCGGGCTTATTAGCCTCCATTTCGACTCCCATTCCAGCAGGGTCAAGACTGGCAGTTTTATTGAGCACTAAAGTAAGGAGCTTGTTGAAAAGACTGGTATTATAAATTTCTCCTTTTTTAGTTCGCAGATAATATGGGAATTTACTGCGGGAAGCAATCTCTTCCTGTTTTTTCTTGTCTGCAGCAACCGCATTATACTGACGAACTCCATTTTCAGTTAAGAAATATTTATCACGGCGGGGTTTAACCCGAACATGGGAATCATAAAATGTATAATCCTGATCTTCAAAAAGAAGTCTTTCCTTTTTTTCCGGATATAAAGCCAGATAATTTTCGATTAAATCAAGGTTGTAGGTCCAGTGATCAACCCAGTAGCCTTCACCGAACTTAGCCTCTGTCCAACTTTCTGCTTCTTCAACTACAAGGTCTATAAAGTCAGTAAGAGAAGTTTTAGTTTCTAGATTATGGCTGTCAATGAAAACAGCAACTTCTCCTGGTGTAAAAGCTTTTTCCAGACGCTTTCTAAATTTATCCTTTGCCTCACCAGTAAGTTCTCCCATAACTTTTTCCAGAGCATTACTGTCAGTTAAGATGAATTTGCTTCCCTCAATTACCAGGGGATTATAGCCATCTGTCTGAATTAAATCGGCAAAAACTTTTAGATTATCTCTCTTAATTTCCGGGTTGAAATAGAGATCACAGCGTCTGTTCTGATTAACATCTCTAAAATTACCATTTCCCTGAGAGTAATATGTGGGCTCTAAAAGAAATTCATTATAATCTCTTTCTAAGTCACCGTGTTTGCGGGAGAAAATATGATAGGTCTTTTTATTTTCTTTCCCCAGTGTGAGTGGAAAACCACCCCGCAGCAGGTTATCCATAAAAGTCTGACGGCTGTAAGCATCAAGCTCTTTATTGCCGCTGACAGTAAAGATATGGTCTGCATAATAATTGTGGATCTTTTTTGATTCTTTACGCTTCTGCTCTAGATAATAGGATTCTAAAACTCTATCTTTAACTTCACTTAATCTCTCTTCATCAGCCAGATTACCAAAGACTGAAGCAATTTCTAATTTTTCACCAGCTTTTAATTTCTTTTCTGCGGCTGCCATAGCTGAGGGGAAGCGATTTTCTAAAATCTGTTCACCCTGATATTCAGCCAGTTTTTTTCTTGCAAACCCCGGTGCTGTCTCCAGACTGGTCTTTTCAGCAAAAATTACATCCCTGTCGACAAGTGGTGTTAAAAGTTGATTTCTGCTTCCCTTTTCAAAAGAAATATAAAAATTACCGGCTGTCATTTCTTTAACTTCAGCCTCATCTTCAGCCGAAGCTCTCAGCTTATAAAAGGGAGTTTTGGTCTCAAAAGAGTCAACTTTAGCCCAGGCAGAAATAGTCTGACTGACCTCTTTTAAAGCTCCATTTTCAATTCCGAAAGGAATTAAAACCGGCATTCCATCTAAAACTTCAAGCTTCCTTTCTTGATCAGAAGTGTTTTCTACCTTGACTTCTCTAACCAGGGCTCCAAAATCCTCATTGGGCAGAATATAATAGCTGACAGTAGTTTTTAAACCAAGCTCATTATTTTCTTCCTCAATTTTTAGAGAATCCGCTTCAATAATCATCTTACTTTCTATATTTTCATTTAAATTTCTAAATGCTTCATAAACTAAATTTTCCTCTTTTAATTTGATAAAGGTCCGAAAACCTTTAGTTGCCACATTCTGATAGGATTTATTAGCCGGATAAAACTCCATTATTGCATTATCCTTATCCCGAGAGCCAAAACTTGCAATTCCCTGGCCTCGATTTACATAAAAAGCCCAGATTGGGATTCCAAATTTACCTGCAATACCCGGCAGAAAACTGGCAAATGTTTTCTGATCCTGATAATTTTTTATAATAAATTGCCCTTCATCATTTAATGAATAAACATCTTTCATCATTTAACCTCCTGCACGATTTGCCTTTGTTAAAAGCTAAGAGAGATTCTGACTGAGTTCTACTAAACGCTGCTGTTGATTCTGGTTTAAATCAATTTCGGGCGAATTGCTGAGATCCGTATCCTGATTTTCTACTATTAAAACCATCGCCTCTTTACTCAGTGTATGGGTATGCCAGACAGATTTTTTTATATTATAGAGCTTAAAGGGCTCCATTTTTTGAGCATAAATATTCTCAATCTCTTCTTTTCCTTCAGCCAGAAAAAGAGTACATTCCCCTTTAAGCAGAATAAAAACTTCGTCAGTCTGATTGTGTTTCTGCATCTTATCTATATTTTCTACCAGCAGCTCCTCACAGTAGTTTAAAACAGCTACCCGCCAGCTATTAAAATCAATAACCGGCTGATATCCTTCTTCTGTATAGCTTTTAATTTCAATTAATTCTTCTCTTTTTCTCATATTATCACTTTCCTGTTGAATTAATTTTTAACTCAAAACTACTTCTATTTTTAGTTCTTCTTCTCCGCTGTCAGCAATTAAACTGCGCTCAATAACTGCAGCTCTGCTTTTGTTTTCAAAACCTACAGCCTGACCATTAATTTTAACTTCCTGAACCTGATATTCAGCTGCTTCAAGCTGATTTGTATTTAAATAAGTAATATTTAAAAGTTTGTCAGCAAAAATAGTTTTCACTGCAGCTTCACCCTGATCATCAAAGTGAGATTTAAGTAATTTAGGATCAAGAATTAAATTACCCAGTTCACCCCTGACACCAAAAATCTGTGTTACTACTGTTAAAAGTAACCAGCTGGCACTACCTGTTAGATAGGGATACATTCCCCTTCCCCGCTGATTAATATACTCAGGAATACCGGGGTAAGTTCTGCTTGTATCAAAATCTCTGCAGTGCTGATAGATATAATCAATTACTTTGTGACCTGCCTCAGCAAAGCCCTGTTTATAGAGAGCGTTACTGTACATTACTGCCATATGGCTGAACATTGCTCCATTTTCTTTGTGGCCATAGGCAAAACCAAATAAGCGGCCCAGATTCGTCTTAAGTTCTTTAAAATCAGTATTTAGTCGATAACCGCCAACACTTAAATCTTTAAGATATTTATCGGCTGAATCCACAACCTGCTGAATTTGATCCTCATCTGCTGCACCTGCCATTACCGGAAATACCTGTCCGGTCAGAGTCATTCTAACTCCTTTAGGATGATCTCCTTCCAGGCGCTGACCGTCATCATCATAATAACCGTTATAAAATTTATCTCCGGCTTCTGTTTCAATCCATTCATTTTTATTTAAATGATCAAAAATAGACTGCCCTTTGCTTTCTAAGTCACTGATCAGATCAGTTAAAGTAATTTCTATTTTGCGGCCGCTAATTCCCTGCTTACAGGTGCGGCGATAATCACTTAAAACTTCCCTTTTATAGTCAACTGACTGATAATTAAAATCTCTTTCTATTGTATCGAGCAGAATACTCAGTTCTTCAGCTAGCTCAATCTTTTCAATTGATTTTTCTGCTGATAGGGCTTTTAAAAGTTCAGCCAGCTCAAGCAGGTTGCTGCCGTAAAGGGCCGTAAAGGCTACACTTTCGCCTCTGTTTTCCGCCATATCGAGGCCATCATTCCAGTCCCCATTCTTAAGCAGGAAGTTATTATGTTCTCCTACATCAAAAAAGTGAGTTAGGTGCTGAACCAGAAAATGCTCAATTACACTTCCCTGATAAATCTCATCATTTTTATCTTTAAGTTCACTGCCCGCTTCAAAATAACTCTGTTCTTTTAACAAAAATTCTAAATCTCCGCTCTGATCAATATATAATTTCGTTGTCAAAAGAGGCCAGGCACCGTGATCCATCCAGACTCTTTTGATATCATTTCGATCAGCCTTAAATTCTCCCGGCTCTGATCCGATTATAGTTGCATTACTGCCGTCAATTCGAACTCCAGAAAAGTTATTGTATAATAAATCGCTTACCGGCTCCGGCTCCATTAAAAGCAGTGCCAGACAGTCCTGCCATAAATCTCTCCAGCCGCGTCCACCGCGTCCATAGTCATGACTGGGTAAAAAAGAACAGCCGTAAATTCTTCGTAAAATAGGCTGCAGGGTTACCCACTTCATCCACTGGTCAAATTCCTGATCGGCAGAGTCAAAGTCAACTACAGCAAGTTTTTGCTGCCAGTAATCCCTGTTTTCTGTCAGGTATTTCTCAAATTTATCTCCGCTGCAGTATTTAGCTGCCAGCTGATCAAAATCAATATCTTCTTCTGCAATAGCTACTGCTAAAACATAGGAAATCTCTTCCCCCGCTTTAAGAGTAACTTCATCAAACCTTAAAGCACCAACTGTTTCATAGCCATCTATTTCTTCTCCGGCTGCCAGATAATTATCCAGACTCTTTACAACAGCTTCCGGCCACTCTAAATTACCACCATCACCAATATAATCTTCCAGCACTGGAAAAAATCCTGCTGGAGCTTTTCCATTTTCATCTCCACCTAAAACAGCATAAGAAACTTCGTTCTGCTTATGTCCCCGCTCATCAAAAGAAAGAGTCGGTTTAACAACAACTCCACTTTCTATAGTCTTAGTTCTGTGTAAAAGTGAAGTTACATGGCGGTGATCTCTTAAGTTATCAGCTGAACGTCCGTAAATTGGTACTGCCGCTGTTGGCTCAATTTTTAATTCCTCGGCACCAGTATTTTTAATCTTAACCCGCATCAATTCTACTGTATCCGAATTAGTAGGAACAAAATTTGTGATCTCTGACTGCACATTTAATTTCGAGTTTGATCTGGTAATTTTATGCCAGAGCAGACCCGCTTCCAGCTCAACATCCTCTTCAGCTTCATCACTAAATTGGTTTGAGAATTGAGCGGCAGAATTACCTGCAGCTGACCAGACATGCTGGTCATTAATTTTTAACCAGAAGTTTCTGGCAGATTTGGTATTGTGCAGGTCCTCTAAAGATACCGGTCTCATTGCAAAGGTGTTCTGCCCCGTCTTGATGTCTCCGTGCAGACGTGGTGTGATTGCCGACATCATTTCTGCTTCATTTGCCAGGGGAAAATATAAGTAAGTGCTCTGGTCAATATTTTCAACTTTAAATTCTCCATTGTCACCGATAAATTTCCATTTATCCAGTTTTCTCATTTTTAAACCCTACCTTTATAAAAATATTATCTTAACTTAAGACTCTTTTTATCCTATCATCCAAACTTCTATGATTTGTGTTATTAACTAAATTCTTTTCGGGAATGCTCCCAAATTTATTAAAAATATAATTTTACTTTTTTGCAGTAAAATTATATATTATTCCATATTAATTTAATTTTTTAGTAGAAGCTCTTTCTATTAATTCCATCTGAAAGATTAAATCTTCAGAATGAGAGTTATTAATCTCATTTTCTAATTTATTAATTAACTTCTCCATACCCTGATATCCCATCTCAAAAGCTGGTTGAGATAGAGTAGTTATTGGTGGATCCATTAGGGCGGCCATTTCTATGCCATCTATTCCAATAATAGAAATATCTTCTGGAACTCTCAATCCCATATTCTTTAAAGCTTTAAGCCCCCCAATCGCCATCATATCTGAGGAATAAAAAATAGCAGTTATCTCTGAATGTTCAGTTATTAATTTTTTCGTTACCTGATATGCTTTTTTACGAGCAAAAAAACCAGGATAAATAATTTTTTCTTTAATTCCAGCTTCGGAAAGCGCTTTCTCATAACCTGCCACTCTGTCCCTGGATGCATGGGAAGAAGCAATATCCTCTCCCTTAATATGGGCAATTTTGGTGTGACCCAGATCTATTAAGTGCTTTGTTGCCCGATATCCAGCATCGAAATTATCAGAATTCAGTTTTGGAATATTTTCATTTTTTATCTTTCTATCAACTACTACAATATCCAAATTATTACTTGCCAGATTATCTAAATAATTATCCAGCTTTTCTTCACTTCCACCACTGATCATTAAAATGCCATCAACCCTACCTTCTTCAAACATCTGAATACATTTTAACTCTTCCTCAACTACCCAGTGACTGTTGGCTAGCATCATATTATAATTAGCTTCCATAGCCTTTTTTTCTGCCCCTTTTACAAACATTGCAAAAAAGGGATCTGTAATATCGGAAATTACAAGGCCAATCGTATGTGTTTTTTTACTGGCAAGACCTTTGGCAGAACTATTTGGTTTATAATTTAAATCTTTAATCACCTGCGCGACTTTTTCGCGTGTTGAGGCTTTAACCCCAGCTTTATCGTTGATTACTCTGGAAACAGTACTTTTTGAAACTCCAGCTAATTCTGCAATTTTATAAATATCAATATTTTTATTTTTCATTTGTAACCTCACTTCTCAACTAAAAGGATTTAGTTAATAGCCGGGAGCGATCCCAAAAACTAATATTAGTATAGTATATGGTATTTATTTTGTCAAACGAATTTTCTAACAATTGAGAAAAAAACATTTTTTAAAAATATTTTTGTTCCCTGATTTCTCTTAATTTAAGCCAATTTATATTGTGCTTTACCTTCTTTTTTAGATTGATATAAAATATCATCAACCCTTTTAAAAAGTGTCTTGACCTGATCTCCCTTTTGCAATCTACTTAAACCAGCACTAACAGTTATTTTAATTCCCCGTTCATCACCCAGATCTTCAATTTCTTTATAATATTTGTCAAGTAAGCTCTGAGCTTCTATTTCACTTTTATAGCAGATTACGGCAAATTCATCTCCACCCCAGCGAGAAATCATGCTCTGGGCAGGCATTATTTTTTCCAATTTATCAGCAAGTGTAACCAGCACTTCATCTCCAATATCATGACCAAAATTATCATTGATATCTTTAAAATTATCTATATCAAATAAAATTAATGTAATACTTTTTTTCAAATGCAGCTGCTCTTTGAAAATATTTCTAATTTCCCGATCAAATGCTCGCCTATTATATTTTTGAGTTAGTGAGTCACGATTAGCCAGATTTTTCAACTTTTTGTTAGCCAGTCTTAACTTTTTAGTTGAAAGTCCCAGCTTACTTTTCTCCTGATTATAAGCATTAGCAAACTGCAGCAGCAAAAGATAGGAAGCTGATAATACAATTGGAGTCTGAATCAATTTATCAAAAAATTGAGCCTCTTCACTATGAGTGATTAAAAGTTCGGGAAAATAATGTGAAAGTGTAAACATTAGCATAAATACTGAAATCAGACTAAAAACTAGATTGTTTCTAAGTTCTTGTTTCTTAAACAAAAAGGTAATTGAAATTAAAATAAGGAATATATAAGAAAGACTGTTATTCTTACTTCCTCCTGACTGAAACCAGGAAAATGGTAGAAAAAGAAAAATTAAAAAGAGATAATAGCTTAGTTTTAATTTAAAAATATTAAATGATTCTTTTTTAATAAAGCTCAGAATTAAAAATGAGAGTCCAGCCATAATCATCCATTTGAAATTTATTATCAGACTGAAACCAATTAAAGAATTAATAACTATGTTCAGCAGAGAAATAATTAAGCCAAACAATAAGATGATCTTAAATATCTTATTTTCAAGACTTTCTCTTGTTAAAGGTGCTTTCTCCATAACTATTACTCCCTCTGTCAACTATTTATTATAAGTTAATTAAGATTAGTTACTAATTTTTTTAATTATATCATAATACATAAAAAAATGACAGCTTCAGAAGAAACTGCCATTCAAAAAATAAAGTTCTTATAATCTAATTTCAACTTCTTTTTCTAACGCTGATAGCTTTAAAATATTAGCTTCTATTTCTGCTTCTGCTCCATTTACAGCTTTAAATTCATTAAAGTCGTAAATTTTTATTTTTAGATTTTCAGCTAATTTAGAGATTCTAATTATTATTCTATCTTTTTCTTTACTGGCTTCAACTTTTAGAGCTATTTTACCGTGAATATCTGGAATTTCGACTTCGGCCTTTCTATTATTTTGCAGCTGATAAAGCCTCAAAGTTAAGTCATTTTGATAGTTATATTCTGCCTTATCATTTCTGCTTCCCACCGGAAGGATAGTATTTTCTCTGACATAAAGAGGTAGTGAATTATAATCATATTTTTCCTGATACCAGCGGCCACCTTCTTTAACCTCTCCCGTAAGGTAATGAGTCCAGCTTCCCGCTGGCAAATAATATTCGGCGCTGCCAGCTTTGTTAAAAATAGGGGCCACCAGTAATGAATCCCCCAGCATATACTGCATATCAAGATATTTGACAGCTGGATCTCTTTCGAATTCCAGCACCATAGGTCTCATTACCGGAATCCCAGTTTCTTTAGCCTTTACTGACATTGAATAAAGATAAGGCATCAGAGTCATTTTTAATTTAGTAAATTTCTTTAAAATTTCAACTGATTCCTCGTCAAAATTCCAGGGAACTCTATAAGACTCAGAACCATGCAGGCGGCTGTGGGTAGAAAGTAGACCAAATTGCACCCAGCGCTTATATAAATCCGGACTGGTTGTCCTTTCAAAACCACCAATATCATGGGACCAGAACGAAAATCCTGACATGGCAAAAGATAATCCTCCTCTTAAAGTCTCTGCCATCGAAGCATAGCTGGCTGTGCTATCTCCTCCCCAGTGAACAGGAAACTGCTGACCACCAGCTGTAGCACTACGGGCAAATAAAACAGCTTCTTCTTTTCCTTTAACTTCTTCTAAAACTTCAAAAACAGCCCTATTATATAAGTGAGTATAATAATTATGCATTGCTTCTGGTTTGGAACCATCATAATACTCTACATCTACCGGGATTCTTTCACCAAAATCAGTTTTAAAGCAATCCACTCCCATATCAAGTAAATGTTTTAAATTCCCCTGAAACCATTCGGCAGCTTCCTGATTGGTGAAATCAACCAGAGCCATCCCGGGCTGCCAATTATCAATCTGTTTAACACCCTTTCCATCTTTTCGGCTCAATAAATAACCATATTCTTGTGCTTCTTTAAACATTTCTGTTCCCTGGGCAAGGTAGGGATTAATCCAGACTGAAATTTTTAATCCTTTTTCGTGATAGCGTTTAAGCATTGGTTCCGGATCAGGGAAAATTCTCTGATCCCACTCTAAATTTGTCCAGTTCAGCTCTTCCATCCAAAAACAGTCAAAATGGAATACATCCAGGGGAATATCTCTATCTCTCATCCCCTGGATAAAGGAGGTCGTTGTTTCTTCATCATAATCAGTAGTAAAAGAAGTAGAAAGCCAGAGTCCAAATGACCAGGCAGGCGGTAAAGCTGGTCTGCCGGTTAAAGCTGTATAATTGCTCAGAACTTCTTTGTTATTTTTACCGTAGATAAATTGATATCTCAGCTCTTCTCCCGGAACAGAAAAACCTACATATTCAACTTTTTCACTTGCTACTTCAAAAGAAACATTATCTGCGTGATCAACTAAAACTCCATATCCACGACTGGTCATATAAAAAGGAATACTTTTGTATGCTACCTGCGAAGAAGTTCCTCCATCCTCATTCCAGGTTTCTACTACCTGACCGTTTTTGACAAAAGCAGTAAAGCGTTCTCCCAGTCCATATACACATTCACCAGGAGCCAGGGATAATTCTGTCAGCATATAAGGATCATAATCTGCCTTCAGATAGTTGTCTCCGGGCAGCATTGAAGAAATTTCCCTATCGTAGCGCATATAACCTAAATTTCTAAAGCCACAGGAAGTTAATATTTCTCCTTCAGCTTCAAACTGATAATTCCAATGCTCTCGATCAATTCTTATGGTTATTTCATTGACTTTCATTAAAGCTTCTTTTTCATTGATTTCTACTTCTACAGGCTGAGGGTCAGTATTTTTATCAAATTCGACATCCTTTACTTCATAACCCTGATGATGATAGCTTCTAACACTAATAATATTTTTAGCAGTAGAGGTAAATTCTACAGTTATTGTCCCCACATTAAGAGCATCAGCTCGTGACTCAATTTTTTTCTCAGGGGCAACCACCCGCATACCATTTTTTATTTTTTCAATCTTATAGGCCTGAGCGGCATAAACTGGATTTGATCTCTCACTTCTGTGCCAGTATCCTTCTGTAAATTTCATTTTCTGCCTCCATTTCTAAGTTAATATTGCCATTTTTATAATTAACTAAGATTATCTACTAAACTTAACTATCAAACTAAAAAACAAGATCTAAATAATTTTTTCTAAAATTTTTCTATTATTTAAATGCACCAGCTGAGAGGCCCTGCACAATTCTTTTCTGCAGTACAATAAAAATAATTATTAATGGCAGTGCAGTCAGTGAGGCAAAAGACATTACACTATTCCACTGAATGGCCTGGGAACCCATAAAGTTATATAAGCCTACAGTTGCCGGCTGCATATGTTCCTGATTCATCATTGAAAGTGCATAAATAAAATCTCCAAAGGCAAAAATGAAAGAAAATACTGAAACTACTACCATTCCACTTTTAGCAACAGGAAAAGTAATTTTAATTACAGTCTGAAATCTGGTGCAGCCATCAATCATAGCAGCTTCTTCAAGGTCTTTCGGCACCTGTAAAAATATAGTTCTCAGCATGATTACAGCAAAAGGTACTGCCAGGGTTGAATTTGCCAGAATCACTGCTAGATAAGTATTTGTCAACCCCATATTGTAAAAAATTATAAATAAAGGAGTTGCCATTAAAACTGGTGGTAACATCTGGGCCACCAGGAAAAACAGCAAAATCCAATTAGCCCAGCGAGCTTTTAGCCTTGCAATTGCATAAGCACCAAAAGAAGCAACAATCATTGTAAAAATCATAGAAGAACCAGCAATTATAAAACTATTTCTCAAATATCTTAAGACTCCTGCTGCAAAAACTCTCTGCAGAGGCTCAAATGTTATGTTTGTCGGTATCAGTTTTGGCGGATATTCAAACAAATCCTGTGGAGGTTTAAAACCCGAAACAAACATCCAGTACAGGGGAGCAAAATAAAGTATTAAAATTAAAATTGCAATCACTGAATAGAGATATTTATTATTCATTAATTTTTTCATTATTAATCTTCCTTCCCTGCTATATAATTAATATAAACGATTGAAAACACAAGCATAATTAAAAACATTAAATTGGCAACTACCGCTCCCTGACTAAAGTTGAAAAAGTCAAAAGAAAGTTGATAGGACCAGGTTGGCAGTACATTAGTAGCATTTACAGGCCCTCCACCTGTCATAACCCAGATAAGAGCAAAAACTTTAAAAGTATAAATAATTCCCAGCATCAGAGTAGCAGAAATTGTCTGTCTGAGCATCGGAATAGTCAGAAAAAATAACTTTTGAAACCAGTTGGCTCCATCAATTTCTGCCGCCTCAAAAACAGTCTGGGGCAGACCAGTTAAACCACCGATTAAAAGCATCATATTAAAGGGGATCCCCAGCCAGATATTTGCAATTAAGATTCCGATCATTGCCATATCAGGATTAGTAAGCCAGCTAATATTATTAGTCAGCAGATGAAATTGAGAAAGAAAATAATTAATTAGACCAAAATCAGTATTTAATAACCACTTCCAGACAGTACCCACAACCACTGGTGGTATAACCCAGCCAACTACAATAAAACCTCTGACAAAATTATTTAAAGGAAAATTTTTAACTAAAAACATAGCTAACGCAAAACCAATTATAAACTGAAAAAAAACACTTCCCAGAGTAAAAATTACTGAATTTTTAAAAACTACCAGGAAAGTGGAATCAGTAATTATATTAATATAGTTTTCTAAACCAACAAATTCTTTGTCCGGTCTGGCTAAAGTCATTACATTTACATCCTGAAGACTTATAATAAAGTTATAGATAATTGGATAGGCTGTAAATATACCCATAAAAATAATAGAGGGTGCTAAAAAAACATATAAATAACCTTTTTTACGCATCCAATTTTTAAAATTCATTTAGACTCTACTCCTTCCTTTTTCTAAATTAGGCCCTGGTACAAATCCAGGGCCCTGATATGATATTTTATTCAAGTATTGATTTTAGATTTTCTGCAGCCTCTGCTAATGCTTCTTCTGGAGTTGCCTGACCGGTTAATGCTTTCTGCATTGCTATCTGAATCTCGTTTGAAATCTGCGGCCATTTTGGATGTGGACCTCTTGCTTTAGCATATTCCAATTGTTCTAGGAACTTACTCTGAACTGGATCATCTGTCCAGTAGGTTGACTCTTCTGCCACATCACTTCTGGAAGGTAATCTACCACCTTCAATATACATTTGCTCGACAAAATCCCTACGCTGAGTCCACTTAATAAACTCCCAGGCTTCTTCGACATGTTTAGCACCACTCATAATGGCAAAGTTTTCTCCACCAAGCGCAGATGCTCTAATCCCAACATCTTCTTTATAAGGAAGTAGTGCAACACCCCAATCAAAATCTACATCTTCCAGCTGACCTAAATCCCAGGGACCTGTCATTGTCATTGCAGCATTCTGACTGGCAAAAACTCCCATGGCACTGGATTGATCAAAGTTAATTGATTCAGGAGTCATCCAGCCATTTTGATACATATCAGCTAATAATCTTAAACCATCTGCTGCTTCTGGAGTATCAAGACTATAAATATCTGCTCCGGCCATCTGTAAATAAGGCAGGAACTGAAATACTCCATCTTCTGCTTTGCGGGCACACATTGATAGTCCTCTTACATTTGCTTCTTTATCAGTCAACTTTTCTGCATACTCTCTAAAGTCTGCCCAGGTTTCTGGTGGCCCTTCTAAACCGGCTGCTTTTACCATATCTTTATTATAGAATAAGACAATTGTATTACTATTTTGTGGTATTCCGTAGTTGCGGCCTTCATACATTGTTGAATTCCAGGGACCATCAAAATAGAGGTCTGCCTGTCCCCAATCCTCAACATATTCAGTAATATCTGCAAAAGCACCCATAGCAGCATATTGAGCATGGTCAGGATTATCAACAAAAATAATATCCGGGACTGTATTGGTTGTAATCGCTTTAGTTACCTCACGCTTAAAATCTGCAAATGGTATATATCTGTGTTCAATTTTTATATCTTCATGGCTTCCATTCCACTTATCAACAGCCCAACGCAGGGCATTTGTTCCTGGAGCAAAATAGTGCCAGACAGTAACAGTTGTCTGAGCCATTACAGCTGTAGAAATACTCAGAACCAATAATATTGAAATTAAACTAACTAATAAAACTGAACGTTTTTGCATTTTTTTACCTCCTAGAATTTTTTAACTTATTATCAGAGCCAACTGTAACTACATTTTCACCTCCTATTTTATTATTCTAAATTATAGCCAGTACTTTACTATAAGAATTATTCTTTTATCGGTAAATCTGCATCATTTTTCAAAAATAATGGAATAGTATCCAATTCCGCCTTAACTGTTACCACCTGGCCACCTTTAAATTCTTCTTCGCTCCAGGCATTTTTCCAGACTGCTCCTTCAGGTAAATATACCTGACGCTGATATTTTTCTTCTTCAATAACAGGTGCTACCAGAAGATCAGGGCCAAAGAGATACTGATCATCAATATCCCAGCTTCTCTGATCATCAGGAAAATCATAAAAAAGCGGTCTAATAACCGGGGTTCCATCCCTGTGGGCTGCTTCCATCTGTTCAGCAATATATGGTTTGATTCTTTCTCTTAGGAAAAGGTATTTTTTCATAATTTCAAAATACTTTTCACCATAACTCCAGACCTCATTTTCGGCTCCACTTCCCAGCTTTCCAATGCCTGAGATCATATCATTTTCAAAGTCACTGCCTGGCATCCGATAGCCGTGCAGTCTAAAGACCGGACTAAAACAGCCAAATTCAAACCAGCGGATCAGCAGTTTTTTAAAGTCTTCGTCATTTATATTTGCTCCCTGAAATCCACCGATATCAGTAGTTACCCAGGGAATACCGGCAATTCCCATTGAAAGACCTGCCCGCAGCTGACGCTGCAGTGAATTAAAAGTAGAGTCAATATCTCCAGACCAGACTAAAGCTCCATAACGCTGACTTCCAGCCCAGGCACAGCGGAGCAGATTAAGCGGGTTTTCCATTCCCTCTGCTCTCATTCCATCATAAAAGGTTTTGGCATATTTAACAGGATAAATATTGCCAACTTCAAGATTTGAGCCCAGATAATAGCGGTAATTATCAAAATCATATTCTGTATATTCGGGTTCTGCTTCATCAAGCCAGAAGATATTTACACCTTTGTCCCAGTAATTTTGCTTAATTTTATTCCAGACAAATTTTCTTGCTTCAGGATTTGTAGGATCAAAAAACACTTCCTGACCAAACATCTGCATGGTAACTCTAACCCCACGCTCTGTTCTAACTAAATATCCTTTTTCCATCATTTCAGCAAAATTTTCACTTCTATAATCAACAGTTGGCCAGACAGAAACCATCACTTTGATCCCCATTTCTTCTAATTCTTCAATCATTGCTTCGGGATCAGGCCAGCAGTCAGGATCAAATTTATATTCTCCCTGCTGAGTCCAGTGGAAAAAGTCAACAACAATTACATCCATCGGCAGACCTAAATCTTTATGTTTGCGGGCGACCTCCATAACTTCTTCCTGAGTGCGGTATCTCAGCTTACACTGCCAGAACCCCATTCCATAATCAGGCATCATCGGCACTTTACCGCTTACATCTGCATAATTTTCTTCAATTTCAGCTGGTGTATCACCGGCAGTTATCCAGTAATCTACCTGTTTGGTGCTTTTGGCCAGCCACTCTGTTCCATTCTTGGCAAAGGTAACAGAACCAATTGCTGGATTGTTCCAGAGAAAACCATAACCTTTATTTGAAAGCATAAAAGGGACTGAGGCCTGTGAGTTGCGGTGAGCTAACTCAAGGGTACAGCCTTTTTGATTCAAATAGTTATGCTGGTACTGTCCCATTCCATAAATTTTTTCGTTATCATCAGCTTTAAAGCGGAAAACTGCCCGATAGTTTTCTCCTTCTACAGCCTTCATTTCCCGGCCGCTTATTTCCAGAGACATACTTGGATCATCTTTGCGCCGCTGCCAGTTTTCCTGAACTAAAGTTTCTCCTTTTTGATTTTTAAAAGTTAAAACTCCGGCTGAATTAAAAATCGCTGTTATTTTCCCATTGCTTATTCTGGCATAGTTTTTATCTTCTTCAAGATTCATCTCTAATAGTTCATCTTTATTTGCTTTAGCATTTTCTACAATTTCGATTTCTACTTCAGCTGATTTTTGTGGAAGTAGAGCCCAGTCATTCTCGGTAAAATCACTGTTATGAGTAACTCGAACTCTCAGCGAATCTTTACCCCAGGCTTCAACCATTACTTTTTCGTTGTCATATAAGTATAATAGTTTATCTCCTTCTTGCTTGAACATTGCGCTCCCCCTTTTTTGAATTGCTTATATTTTCAGAATTTTTAACTCAAAAACCCCCCTTTCTGAGTGGTTTTTTATAATAAATAATTAATCTCATATTACTCGTTTTTAATAATTATTTTAATTAATTAGAATTTAACCAGACAGCCATTTCTCCTTCTCCTCTGTTGTTCCAGCTGTAATAGGGTACAGCTTTAACTTCAACTTCTCTGCTTCCAGGTTTTTGGGTGCTGTAAAGATCTCCTTCCCAGCCTAAACTATCTACTTTTTTAGCCCTGGTTTTTATGGTAGTTACTCCCCCCAGCAGGTCTTTTTCAAATTCAGCTTTTAATTTTGCCTCTCTTGCAAATGTTAAAGCAGCTAAATTTTTACCGTTATCCACTTCTTCAAAAGTATAAACTATAGGACCTCTCTGAAGTGCAGCTTTATTAAGATCTTCTTTTATTTCGGGATTAGCATAAACTTTTTCAACTGGCATTTTGAGAATTAATTTTAGCTTATCATTCTGCCAGCTCCGCTTTAATCTCAGATATCCATCCTCCAGATGTTCTGTTATATTAATATTTTTCCCATTAAGCTGTAAGGCTGCTTTTCTGCACCAGCCGGGAATTCTTAAAGCTAAAGTAAATTCTGCCGCTTGTTCTGCTTTAAGCTCTATCTCTACCTCTTCCTCCCAGGGATAATTAGTATTTTGAATAATTTCTATTTCCTGACCACCAAATTCCACCTTAGCTTGACTGTCACTATAAAGATTAACATAAAGTTCTTCCTCATTTTGAGAATATATATAGCTGCCAATTGAAGTCAGGAGGCGGGCCAGATTTGGAGGACAGCAGGCACAGCCAAACCATTTCTGCCTTACAGTCTTAACATGGCGGTGATCATTCCTATTTTTAGCTACCTCAGGTTTTACTTCAAGAGGATTAACATAAAAGAATCTCCTGCCATCTTCTGACATCCCACTTAAAGCGCCATTATATAGGGCGCGCTCCATTACATCTGCATATTCACCCTTTTTTTCTAAATGCAGCATTCTCTGAGCAAAAAAGACTAATGCCACTGCTGCACAGGTTTCTGTATAAGCTGTATCATTGGGCAGATCATAATCAATAGTAAAGGCCTCTCCGTGAACTGTTGAACCAGTTCCCCCTGTAATATACATCTGCTTTTTAGTGGTATTACTCCATAGCCTTCTGCAAGCTTCAATTAAACTCTGATCTCCACTTACTCTGGCAGTATCTGCCATTCCGCTGTACATATAGAGTGCTCTGACTGCATGACCGGCTGCAGCATTTTGCTCTCTAACCGGAGCATGTGCCTGATAATATTCGCGTTCTGTATTCTGCTTAAAATCAGGCCAGTGGTTTACTTTTCCTCGCTCTTCCCACTCTTTTTCAAAGTAAAATGGTTCTTGACCTCTCTGATCAATAAAATATTTGGCTAAATCTCTGTATCTTTCTTCACCAGTAACATTAAATAATTTAATTAATGCCAGCTCGATTTCCTGGTGGCCGGGATAACCCTTTAGTTTATCAGCTTCCAGACCGAATATGCTGTCAATTAAATCAGCATTTTTCTGCATTATCTTCAGCAGCTTATCTTTCCCGGTTGCTTTATAATAGGCTACTGCAGCTTCAATCAGATGACCGGCACAGTAGAGTTCATGACATTCAGCCAGATTCTTCCACTTCATCTCAGGCTCTTTAACAATAAAATATGTATTTAAATAACCATCATCCTGCTGGGCCTCTCCAATCAGATCAATAACTTCGTCTGCTCTCTTTTCCAGCTCAGGATCAGGATTAACTGTCAGCTGATAGGCAACTGCTTCCAGCCATTTTGCCACATCACTGTCCTGAAAAACCATCCCGTGAAATTCACCTTCCGAACGGCCAGCCGCAATTCTAAAATTCTCAATTGCATGGCTGGGTTCAGTATCAGGAAGCTCATCATTTAAAGCCTGCCACTGATAGGGAATTACTTCTTTCCGCACCAGCTTATTTTTCTGAGCCAACAATCCTGATATTAATTTTACTCTTTTTAAATCAACTGCTTTTAAATTTTTTTTGCTCATTCTATACTCCTTTCTTCTATTTCGAAACACAAAAACACTTTAAACTTTTATTGTTGAATCCCTAAGCATAAGTTTGGTGGGCACAGTAATTTTAACAGGATAAGTTCTTTCATTACCATTTAATTTATTAAATAATAAATTTGCTGCCTCTTTACCCATTTCAACTTTTCTGACCTTCATAGTTGTTAAAGCTGGTTTTATCTGCTTAAAATGAGTTACGTGTGTCAATATACTCAAATAGAAATGAGTTACGTGTTTCAAAATACTTAAAAATTTATAAATAATGATAATCATTATAATATTTCAGATTTTCTCTCATCACAACTTCCAGTCTGGTTATATATTCTGATTTCTCTATTTCTCTATCTTCTGCCAGCATCTCAAAAAGAATTCGAACCGGAAAATAACCCTGGCTGTAGGGTTCCTGACAGATTACTGCTTCAATTACATCTTCATTAATAAAAGGAATAAATTTATCAAAAAGATCAAAGCCAATTACATTTATCTGATCTTTTTTGCCCATTTCCTTAACTACTTTGGCAACCAAATATAAACTCTGATTTACTACATAAAATGCTTTAAGATCTGGATTATCTTCAATAATTTTTTTAATGTAATCAATATCTTTATCAGTATAGGAATCACTAATGCCAAAGTGATCATAAATAGTATAAGGACCAATTATTTTGTGAATAGAACTTTCTTTTAAAATACTATAAAAACCTTCAACCCGTTTTTTACCAACTAAATCATCTTCATTACTAATAATTGCTATCTTGCCCGGTTTAGAAGTTATTTTTTCAATTATTTCTCCCGAAATTCTCCCTGCTTTAAAATAATCACAGCCAAAATAAAATAGGCGCTTACTCTCAGGTGCATCACGATTAAAGGTTACTACAGGAAGATCCTGCTCAATAAATTCATTAATTAACTCAGTTAAATTTTTGGGATTCCAGGGAGCTACAATCAATCCATCTATTTCGGTTTGCATTTGCTTAATCTGTTTTTCCTGTTCTTCAGCTGAACCGGCCTCTTTAATAATTAAATTAAGTCCATATGCCTGCAACTCATTATAAACATCATTAATACCTTTTCTAATCTGAGCTGCAAAATTCTCAGGAAGATAATAAGAAATCCCAATTGTACAACTTGTTCTTTTAGAAAGATGTTTTGCTGCCCGATTGGGCTTATAATTTATTTTTTCTATATAATCTAAAATTTTTCTCTTAGTTTCGGGAGCTACACTCCCTCTATTATTTATTACTCTATCTATGGTGCTGCGAGATAAATTGAGTTTTTCTGCTATATCTGAAATGGTTATATTTTTCATTTTCATAAATATCAGCCTTTCCTAAATGAAACACGTATCTCATTATTTATATTCACCATAAAAAGACAAATTCCTTCTTAAATTAAGGAATTTGTCTAATTTTTTTGAATTAAATAGCCTTTTCCTCTTTCCACTTACCTCTTTTAAACCAGACAGCACCAATAATTGCACTTAAGAAATTGGAAAGAAACATTCCCCACCAGATACCACTGGTTCCAAACTGAAAATATTCGGATAAAAGTCTGGCTAGAGGAACTCTAAAACCCCAGAGAGCAACCACTGCCAGTACCATTGCTGCCACTGTATTACCTGCTCCTCTAAATGAGCCCCCAATTACTATTCTAACTCCTAAGAAGCCAAAAGATAAACCTACAATTTTGAGAAACGCAACTCCAATTTTAACTACTTCTGGATTATTATTAAATACTGAAATGATTTGAGCCGGAAAAAATTGAGTAATTAAAATTAATGCTGTCATTAGTCCAAAAGTTAGACCAACAGATGTCCAGGCAATCTTTTCAGCCCTATCGGCGTTATCAGCACCCATTGTCTGCCCTACCATAGTTGTAGTGGCCATGGAGAGTCCCCGCATCGGCATCATTACTACCGATAAAATCCTGTTTCCAATTCCATAAGCAGCAACCGCCAGAGTTCCAAACTCAGATACTATACCCATTAAAAAAGTCATTCCCAGAGCAATAATTGACTGCTCTGCTGCCGAAGGTGTTCCCAATTTTATGATCTTTTTTTGAACTTCAAAATCAGGAACTAAATTTTTGGCCCGGAGTTTAATACCTTTTTTACCTTCAAATAATAGATAGACTCCATAAAGGCCGGCTAAGGCTCTTGATAAAACTGTAGCTATTGCTGCACCGCGCACTCCCATCTGGGGAAAAATCCCCATCCTAGAATTATAAAGGGATCAAGAATTATATTGAAAACAGTTGAAAAAATCATCATTTTCATAGGAGTTTTTGTATCTCCAACTCCCCTTAAAAGCGCTGTAAAAACAAAAAAGATAAACATAAACGAAACACCGGCAAAAATAATATCCAGATAGGAAACTGCATCAGCCATAATATTTGCAGGCGCTCCTATCCAGCCGAGAATTGTTCTATCAAAAATAAATCCAGTTGTTCCAAATATAATTGATAGAAAAATTACAAGAGTAAAAATTTGACCGGCTACATGATCAGCCATTTCCTTATCATCAGAGCCGGTATACTGAGCTACTAAGGTAGTCCCTGCAATAGTCATTCCACCACCGATTGAAATTAATAAAAAAACTAAGGGAAAACCTACAGAAATAGCTGCTACCGAATCCGCTCCCAGTTTTCCGACCCAGAATGTATCTGCCAGGTTATAAAGCACCTGCATTGTATTACCAACCATAATTGGCCAGGATAACTTAAAGAGTGTTTTAGGTATTGAACCATTTAAAATTGCTTCTCTATTATTTGTTTTATTCTGTTTTACTTTTTTCATAATATATCACCTGTCTTATATTCTTATTAAAGTCAATAAAATATTTTAAGCTCTGTTTTCCAGACCCTTATTATCTCTAAAAACTACCAAGGCAAGAATTAAAACTGCTGCAGAAGCCAGGACTATTCCTACTTTAAACATTACTGACATTCCAAAATTATCAATTAAATAGCCACCTAAAAGACTGCCAATAATACCCGCTGCTCCAAAAGCAGACATCATAGCAATGCTCTGAGCTGTTGTCTTTAGTGCTGCTGGTGCTACCAGTTTTACATAATAGCGAACTGTTACCAGAAAAACTCCAAAGGAAAGCGACTGCAGCATCCCAAAAAATAAGAAGTAAACTGGAGAACTGGCTAAAGCAGCAATTATAAATCTAATTAAATAAAAGAAAGCTGAAAATAAAAGTAATGAGTTGGTTTTATACTTTTCTAAAAAATATTTAGCCACAAAAAAAATAGGGGCCTCACTTAAAGCATTAAAAAAGAGAGTATATCCTAAATCCGTAGAATTACCACCAACAGATTTAATAATCGGTGCCAGATAGACAAAAAGCATCTGGTTTGGAATAAAGATTAGCAAAGTAATTAAAAGAATAAAAATATAATCGGGATTTTTAAACAGCCGCAAGATATTCTTTTCATTAACTTCAGCTGGAGTCTCCTTAGCTGCTTCCAAATTTAATTTTTTAGCCTCAGATTCTTTTTGCGAATTTTTTATTGAATTATCATCTTTTTGATTAAGACCACTATAACTTTTATCTTTAATACTCAAAGCAATTAAAATTACTATAAAAACAACTACTCCATAACTTAAAAAATGAATGCGCCAGCCAAATCGTTCTATTATCTGACCAAAAACTGTTACAATGATTGCAAAACCAATCGAACCCCAGGCCCTCATAAAACCATAATTATGAGCAGTATGAGCAGAAGTTTCTAAAATCCAGCTATCTAAAACTGACTGCTGAGGCTCCCAGAGAAAACCAACTACTCCTATAGAAATTGCAAGCATAAAATCACCATAAAAAGTTAGAGGGGTTACAAAAACCGCCATTAAAAACATGGAAATCAAAAAAACAATTTTTCTGCTTTCCAGACGGTCACATAAATATCCAACAATTGGAGGGCCAATTAAACCCATAAAGGTCCTAATCGACATCAGAGTTCCAATTCTCATATTGCTGTAACCTAAATCTGTTAGATAATAAACTAAATAAGCACCGTAGATGGCCCAGGTGCTCCAGAAGAAAAATTGCAGAAATGAAAATTCTGCAATTATTTTATAGGAATCATTTGCTTTGATTTTTCTAATCAAGTTATTCAACATCTTTTAGGTACCGGGCACTTAATAGATTATGTGAACCCAATATCTCCTTTCCAGTATTAATTTAAGTTTTTAATAAATACACCTTACTTATATAATACTAGAGAATTATTAAAATACCTTTAATAAATCCAAAATAATTATAAATTAAATTAATTATAAATTATAAATATTTTATATACTCCAATCATCAAAAAATCATCAAAATAAATTCATTTTCTAAACTTAAATTATTATATTATTTAATGTTCTAAAGCTTAATAGTTCTAATTATTTGTTCACTTAAATTAGCTAAAAGCTCGGGGCTTCTTTCTACAATTTCTTTTAAATCAGCCGGTCGATCAATAATAGAAAAATAAGATTTAATTCCGTGTTCTAAAACTTTTTCTACTCCATCTCCTAAGGTCCCAGCTACAGCAACAACTGGAATCCCTTTTTTAGCTGCAGTTCTAGAAACCCCAACAGGAGTTTTGCCATAAATACTTTGACCATCCAACATTCCTTCTCCTGTAAGCACTAAGTCTACTCCTTTTAATTTGCTCTCAAAATCAATAATATCAAGGATAATATTTACTCCTGCTTTTAGTTCTGCATCTAAAAAAACTACAAGCCCTGCTCCCAGGCCACCAGCTGCTCCAGCTCCCGAAATCTGATTTGGATCTTTATTTAATTCCTTAATTGCAATTTGATTAAAATAACGTAAATTTTGATCAAGTTTTTCCACCATCTCTTTATCTGCTCCTTTCTGCGGAGCATAAACATAGGCGGCGCCATTTTCACCGAAAAGTGGATTATCTACATCACAGGCCACCAGGATTTCGATATCATCTAATCTGGAATCTAAATTTTCTAAATTAATCTCTGCTATCTGATCTAAATTGCCGCCGCCAAAGCCAATTTCTTTACCCTGGGCATCCAAGATTTCTGCTCCTAAAGCCTGGGCCATCCCGACCCCGGCATCATTAGTAGCACTGCCACCAATGCCAATGATTATTTTTTTAACACCATGCTCCAGCGCTGAGGCAATTAACTCTCCTGTTCCATAGGTAGTTGTTTTTAAGGGATTCTTCTTTCCCTCAGGAACTAAAGGAAGGCCTGAGGCAGCTGCCATTTCAATCACAGCAGTTTTGCCATCCCCCAGCAGTCCGTAAAAAGCCTCAACTTTATTTCCAAGTGGTCCAGTTACCTCTTTTTCTATAATTTTCCCCTCAGTCGCATCAACCAGAGACTGAACTGTTCCCTCTCCTCCATCTGCCATTGGCAGTAAGTCAACTTCTATTTCAGAATCAGCCTTTAATATTCCTCTTTCTATATTTTCAGCTGCTTCCATTGCAGTTAATGAACCTTTAAATGAATCAGGTGCTACAAGAATTTTCAAATATATCGCCTCCATTTTAAAATAAAAAATATAATCAAACTTAAATAAATTAACTAATTTATTTATCCATTAACCTGATTAATCACATTTCCTTCTAAAAAACTTTTAAGATTCTCCAAAACTGTATTCATTAATCGCTGTCTTGCTTCTTGAGAAGCCCAGGCAATATGAGGAGTAATAATTGTTCTATCAGAATTTAAAAGCGAATTTGATGCTGCCGGGGGTTCAGTAGAAAGCACATCTACAGCAGCAGTTTTAACCTTCCCTGTTTCCAGAGCAGCTGCCAGATCGGATTCCACTATTAATCCTCCCCGAGAAGTATTGATAATAATTACACCTTCTTTCATCTGAGCAATACTAAATTTATTTATCATCCCCTCAGTCTCTTTGCTTTGGGGACAGTGAAGGCTAATTACATCAGCTCTTCTATAAAGATCCATTAAATCCACAAATTCTATCTCCTCAGTTTTAATTTCAGGATTATTAATTTTTTTCTCCGGACTCCTATCATAAGACAAAATCTTCATTCCAAAAGCTGAAGCAAGCTCTGCAGTCTTCTGACCAATACTGCCAAAACCAATTATCCCCAGCGTCTTATCCTGCAGCTCAATTAAAGGATAATTCCAGAAACAGAAATCATCTGCTTCAGTCCAGGCCCCATTTTTAACAGCTCGATTATGCTCACCAACATGATGGCAGACTTCTAAAAGCAGAGCCATCACAAACTGAGCAACTGCATTTGTTCCATATGTTGGAACATTAGTAACCACAATATTATTTTCAGCTGCAGCTTTAATATCAACCACATTATAACCGGTGGCCAGTACTCCTACATATTTAAGTTCAGGCAGGGCCTTAATTGTCTCCCTGCTTAAGGGGGTTTTATTTGTCAGCAGCACCTCTGCTCCTTCGGCTCTTTTTAAGATCTTTGCTGCTGATGTCCGCTCGTAAATTTCAACATCTCCCATTTCTTTGATGCCTTCCCAGCTTAGATCACCCGGGTTTAAGGCATAGCCATCTAAAACTACTATTTTCATAATAAATTCCTCCCTTTTATTTCTTTAACATAAATCTTTCTCAGTCAATTACTCCTCTTTTTAAAAAGCTTAAATTTAACTGCTTTAATTATACAACAGCCAGTTCTAAAAGCAAAGTTAAAGCCCTACTTTTCAGCAGGGCCAGCTTAAGGAGGTTTATTAAATTGAAAATGTTATTTAATTATTTAAGCCAGGAGATCTGGTAAGGTTCTAAAGTGATTTCGACCTGCTCTTTTTTCAATTCATATTCCTGACCAGATATTAGATCATTTAAGCATTGTTTAGAATCAACAAAAATTTCTCCCGGTAGTTTAACTTCCACTTCTTCAGCAGAAAGATTAGTTAATGCTGTAATCTTCTCACTGCCTTCCCCCCTCTGCAGTGCAAAAATTCTGCTATCTAAATTGAAAATTTCCTGCTGAGCTGCTGGAGAAAAGGCCTGATTACTCTTTCTAATCTGTAAAAGCTTTCTATATTGATCAAAGACCTTTTTTCTAAAAGAACCTTTCTCATTTAACTCTGCTAAAAGTTGATCTCTATCCAGTTTCTCTCTATTGATTCTTCTATTGGCTCCACTTTCTTCTACACCCTCTTGATAGTTTTCAGAACCGAGTAGAGAATGGAGATAAATACCTGGAACTCCCTGCATGGAAAGCATAATTGACTGGGAAGCCATAAACTGAGCTACCTGAGTCTTTAAGTCCTTTTCTTTATCTCTAACTGCATCTACATAAGTCACATTTAACTCATAGGGACTCTTTGAACCATCAGAGTTAGTCTTATAAGAAACGAGACCACCTTTGGCCTTGACTTTATCTACTACTTTTTCAATCTCTTTTTCACTTAAAATACCTTCAACAGGTCTTAAACCTACACCATCATGTGAGGCCAGGAAATTGAAAAAGTAATTGCCCTGATCCAATTCCTCTAATGAATTAGCCCATTCAGTCAGCTTTGTCGAATCTCCTTTTAAAAAGCTGTAAAGCACAAGTGGAGGCAGGGTGAAATTATAGACCATATCTGCTTCATCAACACCATTACCAAAATAACTTATATTTTCCTCATGAGGAACATTAGTCTCCGTTAAAATTAATGTCTCCGGGGCCACAAGCTTAAAAATCTCTTTAAATAACTGAATCACTTTATGAGTTTCAGGGAGGTGAATACAACTTGTTCCAATCTCCTTCCAGAGATAAGCAATAGCATCCAGGCGAATTATCTCTGCTCCCTGAGCAGCATAAAATAAAAGTACTTCTATAATATCAAGCATTAAATCTGTTGACTCATAATTAAGGTCAATCTGATCCGGACTAAAGGTTGTCCAGACGTGTTTTTTACCCGCAGCTGTTTCCACCTCAGTTAAAAGCGGTTTGGCTCTCGGCCTTGTTACATCAGAATAATCAAGTTCTGGATCTGCCTCAATGAAATAATCCTGATATTTACCCTGCTGTTTTTTATACTTTTTAAACCACTCACTCTCTGCAGAAATGTGGTTAATTACAGCATCAAACATTAAAGAAAAGTTTTCTCTAATATCTTCTACATCTGACCACTGACCAAAGTCAGGATTGACCTCCTTATAATCAATAACCGAAAAACCGTCATCAGATGAATAAGGGAAAAATGGCAAAATATGAACTGTACTGATACTTTCTTTTAAGTGATTTTCAAAAAAATTATTTAAGCTCTGCAGTGGGTTCTCATCTTCTGCCTGAATATGATCTCCATAACAGATGACTACACTGTCTTTTTCACTCAGTCTGGCCGCATTTTTATTCTTCTCTCTCAACTCTGGATGTTTTTCGGCAAAATCATGAATAAATGATTCTAATTCAGGGTAAAATTCTTCTGCTGTCTCCTGATCATAAATAAATTTTAATTTCTTTTTCAATATTTCCTTTTTTGATTTTGGAATTTCAAAAACCATCAATATCACTCCAATTTCATTTTTTAACTCTTATCTATATTGAGCTGCTCAAGCAGTTCTTTTAATAATTCTTCTAATCTCTGGTAAGAAAAGTTTTTAGCTGCAGTTTCAAAGTTCTCGTCAACTGCCTTTTTTCTGTAATCACCGGATTTTAAATATTTTAATACCTCTTTAAGTGCAGGCTCATAATTCTCTGTTTCAATTTTAATATAGCCGTCTTCTCGGCGCTGATAATCTCCACCGAGTGAAGCCAGCTTTAAATTATGTTCTTTAATATCGCTTTTAAAGACCGGATATTCTAAAATAACTACCGGCTTTTTGGCAAATAATGCTTCTAAAAGCTGATTACCCCAGCCTTCCTTAATGCTGGTATAAGTAATTAAATCTGAGATTACGTAACTGTCCCAGAGAGAATAAATCTTTTTACCATTTTCTTTTTGTCGCTGGTGAGCAAATAATTCGCCCGCCCATATCAACTCAACATTATCTTTTGCAGCATATTCATCTAAAAAATCTACATACTCTTCATTACCTTCTGTTAATCCCGGCAGTAAAAAAACAACTCTATTTTCATCAGAAAAGCTGCGCCCATCATATAAGGTACCTGCTAGTTCTTCATTCTGTAGTTTGGCAGTAAACTCTATCGCGAGCTCAATTGCCTTCCGCTCAGCAATTCTTGTAGCGTGGAGAACTACTATGTCATCTTCCTTAATTCCAAGTTCTGCTCTTAAATCACTATTGTATTGATCTTCCTGCCAGAGAGGCCCGCTAAAGTCAAAAACATTGGGCACAACTTTAGAATTAAGTCCTTTTCTTTTTTCCAGCTCTCTCTGAGCAATTTTATTAATCACCACATGCTCTATCTCTTCAATCCGGGGAGGAAAATACTCTTCCAATAAATCATCTACAAAACTGCAGACAGGATTGGAATAAAGTTCTCGCTCCCAGTAAAAATCGTGGTGGTGGGCGATTGTATTTAAACCGAGATTTTCAATTACATTTTTAAAGGCAATTGCAGCCGGAAGGTTCCAGCCCAGAGAAAAAATGTTATTGGGAATTAAAAGCTCTATTCCTGCCTCTTTTATCTCTTTTTGCAGTTTTTTTTCAATCACTGCTGCCTCTTTTTTTACTGCAGCTTTAAATTCTCTCTCATTATTATAATCCTCTAATTTACGATAGGCATTATCTACAAATTTTAGATTTTTTTTATCTTTATAAAATAATTCTTCAATATATATTTCAGCTTCTGGAGTACCAGAGATATAAACTACCTCGTGGCCATTTTTTTCTAAAACATGGCGCCACTTATCCATCTCCAGAGACACTCCATCAGTCTGACCTGTGCGAAAATGTGCCAGAGCTATTTTCATTATCAAACCTCCATTACTTAATTTTTATTCTAGTTGTAAAACCATCCAATAATTTTTGATCTTCAACTTTTTCATCATCTAAAATCTGATAATATTCATTCCAGACTTTTTTCTCCAGCAAAAATCTCTGCTGATAATAATTTTGGTCAACTTTATTATAAATATCCTCAAGTCTCTCTGTCAGCTCAGTTAAAAAATCAAGAGCCTGATTTTCATCACTCTCAGCCAGCTGATAAGCTTTTAAAATTGAGCGGTAATAAATTAATAAAACCGGAATCTGACTGATAAAAGCTGCTGTAAAGGGAAATAATTCTTCCCTCAGCCGCTGATAATCATTTAAAATATTCCTAACATAATGAGAAAAAATTATAATCCGCTCATAATCACCTATCAGCTTTGAAATTTTAGAGTTTTTAATCTCTGTTCCGATAAAACTCTTTTTATCGTGCCTCATAATCAGACCATCCTGATGATAATACCTCAAATAGGATGAATCATGCTCTTCAAACAAAACTGAAAGCAGATAGGCCTGGTCCTCAGCTCTGCCGATAAAAGTCGGACAGAAGGGCTTATATTTTTTTAGAGCTTTAATCAAAATACCATTAGTACCACCGGTGACATGGTAGCGTAAAATTGTATCAATTTTAGAATCTGCTCTATACCCCATTTCAGCTGCAGTAGAAATATACTGGGGCTTTGCTTTAAAGAAAATATACTGATCATATTTAAGCTCAGCTTTCGGTCTTTTGATATCCAGCTCATAAATTGATTTTTCAATATCACTGTCATTGACGAGCTGACCGGCAATCATTCCAAGCTCAACTCTTCTTCCCTGACTGTCAACTGCCCGGGCTCCCCAGAGAGGAGATTTGAAATTTTCAAAGGCATAATGGCCTGTTTCTTCTTTCAGCTTCTGCTGGTCAAAAACCTGGTCCAGATCAATTTTAAAAGTAGCTTTTAAATCGGAATTAATATATTTCTGCCACCAGAGGGCCACCGCCTTTAAAAATGAATAATGGCGTCCGTAGCTGCCGGCAGCTCCCACTGTACTTTTAAGATCTGAAGCCTTTATTCCATCACTTATAAAAGGAAGTATAAACTCTTCCAGCAGCTTTTCACTTTCATTTTCAGTAAAGAGATAGATATTTAAGTGCTCAAGCTCAATATTTTCTAACTTGGACTCAATATATTCCCTTGCAATCTTATTAATTGAAGGATGGGTAACAGAAATAGATAAAAGAAGGTCAAGCCTTTGATCTGTCTCAGCTTTAACTGCCTGATTTAAATGTTTAAGTCCATAGATAATTTCATTTTTTTGATCATCAATATCCAGAGGTATCGGATGGTCATAAAAATATTGCTGTTTTTCAGACTCATTCAATTTTTCTCTTAAAGTCGGATTAACTTTATTAAAATCAGCAGGCATTGTTAAGAGAATATTGGAAGCAAATAAAATTTCAGCAAAAGGATCTTCAATCTGATTATCATTTAATTTATTTATTTTTAACTTCCTCTGCTCCCTGAGATTTTCAATTGTTTTTTGAGAATAATTGAGTTTGTGTTCAGGAAAAAAGGCCTCAGCCAGCTCTAAAGAACTGATTTCATCGAGTTTAAGATTTTCAGAATCCAGCCTTTCGAGAAATTTCTCTTTTTCTGCTCCAGCCCTCTTTCTGCTTTTTTGATAAAAGTCAGCTATTTTTTTATAATCCTCAGTTAAATCACTGTTCTCAACTTTATCTTTTAAAATACTGCTCAACAGCTGCTGCAAATCATTTTGGGGAACAGATTCAAGGTAATGATCAATGATTTTTTGATTTAATTTTTTAAACAAAACCTCAGTCCTCCCTGCTTTAAAAATTATAATTTACTCTTTAACTCCACCAAAGGTTAAGCCACCTGTAATAAATCTCTCAACTGAGAGGAATAAAATAATTACCGGAATAGCTGTCAGCACAGATGCAGCCATCATTCTACCCCAGACATAATGCTGTGTATAGAAGAGCTGATTTAAACCGAGCGGCAGTGTTCTTAAGCTGCTGGAGTTGATAAAGACTGAAGCAAATAGATACTCATTCCAGGCAATCATAAAGGCGTAAATAAAGACTGAAACTATAGCTGGAGCTGAAAGTGGTAAAACTATCCTAAATATTACCTCCAGTCTGCTGCAGCCGTCAATAATTGCTGCTTCTTCTATACTTTCAGGTACTGTTCTAAAATAATTTCCCAGCATATATAAGGAAACAGGCAGAGTCTGAACAACGTAGGTAATGACCAGCGAAGTTCTGGTATCAAAAAGCCCTAGTTTACTGATCATCTGAAATAAAGGAATAACCAGTAGAACTCCACCAAACATGTAGACCATTAAAACACCGCGTTGAATAACTGAGCGGCCTGTATATTCAAGTCTGGCAAAACTGTATGAACCAAAAATTGAAATCACTACCCCGATTCCAGCTGAAAAGAAGGCAACAATTAAACTATTTTTAAAGTAATTCAAAAATGGAAAAATATCTGGATTTAAGACACCCTGATAGTGTTCCAGCGTCGGATTATCAGGAATAATTTTAGGTGGTAACTGGGTCTGCTCCTGATTTGGCTTAAAGGATGAACTGATCATTGTTACAAAAGGTATTAAAACAAAAGCCAGTACTAGCATCAGTAATACGACAAATATTATCTTACTTCTCAAGCTATCTTTTCCTACCATTCTAACACCTTCCTTACATAAAAGAGGATGAAACCAAAAACAAAGACAAATAAGATTGCGGAAATAGCTGCTGCTTCACCAAAACTATAGGTAGCAAAAGCCTTTTCGTAAATATAAACTGGTAAAACCTCTACTGAAGATGATAAGAGATAAATCTCTGAAAACTTATAAAAATTCCAGATAGTACGTAAGATTACTAAAGCTCCAATGACAAATTTAAGTTCTGGTAGAGTGATATGTTTAAATTTCTGCCAGCCTGTTGCTCCATCAACTTCAGCTGCCTCATATAAAGTTCCTGAAATTGACTGCAATTCTGCTAAAATCATCAAAAAGGCAAAAGGAAAGTTGCGCCAGATATTAAAAATTATTACTGCAAAGATTGCATAGCGCGGTGATTCAATCCAGTTAATATGCTGGGGCATCAAACTTAAAACATCAACCATAATATAATTAAACATTCCAAAAACAGGATTAAATAAATACTTCCAGCCAAATGCTGCTGAGATTACGGGAGTTACATATGGTAGTAAAATTATTCCTCTAATTAGAGATCTCCCCGGAAATTTTCTATTTAATAAAATTGCTACTCCTAAACCAAGTAAGGTTGTACCCACAACAGTAGTAGAAGTAAAAAGTATAGAAGTTCTAAAAGCTGTCCAGAAATCAACATCAGTTAAAATTTCAATAAAGTGTTTTATCCCTATAAATGTATTTGGTTGAGTTGGATTCATATTAACTTTATGTAAACTCAACCAAAGATTATAGATTACCGGATAAAGTATTAATCCACCAATTGCTAATACTGTTGGCAGGATCAGCCAGTAGCCAAGTTTTGCTTCCTGATCTGTTTTAATCTCCATAACTGCCTCCTTTAATTTTCAACCCTGCTGGTTTGAAACCAGCAGGGTTGATTAAGTTTAAGCTAAAATCAATTATTTTTTTGACAGAAGTTATTCTAGGGCATCTTCCATCTCTTTTTGACCCCATTCAGCTGCTTCTTCTGCTGTCCAGCCACTTTCTGTCATCTTCATAATTGTCTGACCTACAATAAACTGACTTGTAATATTCCCAATTTCAGGGAACACCTTTCCACCTACATAACCAAATTTACCTATACTGTTTAAACCACTGGCTATACGAGCAGACTTATCTCCCCATACCTTTAAAAGTTCATGATCTAAATACTTTGGATCGTTAGCGATAGAAGGACGGACTGCATTCATACCACCTGGAGCCATATGGAGAAAATCAATATAATTTTCACCTGATAATACGAATTCTGCAAAGGCTTTAGCTCCTTCAACTTTTTTCTGATCTTCAGATTTAATAAAGGTAAAGCCTGCAATCTGACCAAATACTGCATCAGACTTATGCTTCATTGTGTTAGCAAAGTTAGTTTTATCTACTAAATTTTTAAGCATTTCTCCCTGTTCACCTTCGTAGCCGGTCGCTCCCAGACCAATATCATCCATAATGTAGGTTGAATACATCATCATTGGAACTCTACCAGCTAAGTAAAGGTCACGCGCGTCACGCCAGCCATTAGGTCCTGGAGGTGTGAATTCTGCTAAACGTTTATAATAATCAAGAGTCTCTACCATTTCTGGAGAATTAAAAATTATATTACCATCTTTATCAAAGATACGCGCATTATTTGATAGTGCATACTGAGTAAAGGTCTGTCTAGCATAGGAATCTTTATCTGTACCAATTACAATTCCATACTTTTGTTCTTCTGGATTATGAAACGCTTTTGCTGCCTTGATAATATTATCCCAGGTTGTTGGTGCTTCCAGACCCTTTTCTTCAAATAGATCTTCACGATACCAGATTCCCTGAACCCAGCCATGGAGAGGAACACCAAAATAACCGCCTTCAGGACTTGCCAGCATTTTCAGAGCGCCATCGTAAATATCATCTTCACCAATATCGCTAACAACATCGTTAACCGCTTCAGTATCAAGCATACCTTCCGCACCAAGTTTAAGAATATTCTCAGCTCCCACCTCAATCATCTGAGGTAGTCGACCTGCTGCCATTCCAGCAGCCAGTTTAGTTGGTATATCATTTTCCTGAACTGTTACCAGCTCAACCTTATATTCATCCTGCTGGGCTTCAAAACGGTCGATTAACTGATTAATTACTTCAACTCTATTTTCCTCTGTTTGAGTTGTCCAGTACTCAAAAGTTGTCTGAGCAAAAGTGTTTCCTGTAAACACAAGTAATAATACCACCATCAGTGAAATTTTAACAATAGTCTTTTTTTGCAATTTTAGCCCTCCTAAGAATTTTTAAATAATTTAATTTAAACTTCATCCCCTTAAAATAAAACTTACCATAATTCTAAATTATCACCTCCAAAATAATTGTCACAATATGTCGGTCAATCGTTTGACCAATTGAGTAAAAAAACTCTTTTTTTATGCTGAACTATAATTTAAAGCCTTAATTAAAAAGCTTTAATTATTTAAGAAATCAAATATTTCTCACGGACTCTCTTTCTATTATTTCACATGGTAAATAAATCTTTCTCTCTTTTAAATCTCTTCCTTCCATAACCTGATATAACATTTCCATCGAATGCCAGCCCAGTTCTTCTTCCGGCTGAGAAACAGTAGTTAATTCTGGGTCACTGGCAAGAGAAATAATATTATTATCAAAGCCAATAACAGAAATATCATCTGGAACTTTTAGACCGGCTTTTTTGATGGCCTTAATTGCGCCAACTCCCATCTGATCACTGGCTGCAAAAACAGCCGTTATTGAATAGTCGCTTTTTAAAATTTCTTCCATCGCCTCAATACCACTCTGAAGCTTAAAATCTCCTTCTACTATTAGATCATCTCTTATTTTTAAACCATTATCTTTTAAAGCCTGTTTATATCCCTGAATTCGATAAAATCCTGATTCTTTATCATCTTTATTACCACTGATCATTGCTATATTATGATGACCAGAATTAATTAAATATTTTACAGCATTATAAGATTCTTTAATATTATCAATATGAACAGAAGGTAAATCTTCTTCTACTTCACGAGCTACAACTACTGTTGGTATTTCAGTTTCTTTTAAAAGATTTTTACAGCTTGCCGGCATCCGCCCGCTGGCAAATAAAATTCCATCAACCTGTTTTTCTTTCAATAAATTTATGTACTTTAATTCTTCTTTCTCATCTCCCCCGGTTGTCGAAATAATCAGGCTGTAATCATATTTGCTGGCAATTTTTTCGATGCCGCTGGCAACCCTAGCGAAATAGGTGTTAGAGAGATCACTGATAATCAAACCAATGGTATGTGTTTTTTTAGTCACCAGACTGCGGGCAATCTGATTTGGTTTATATCCAAGTTCTGCTGCAACTCTAAAAATCTCTTCTCTTGTCTCTTTGCTGGCCTTAGGTATTCCATTTAAAACTCTAGATACTGTTGATTCAGTTACTCCTACTTTTTCCGCAATATCTTTTAATGTAACAGCCATCTTTAAAACCCCATTTAAAAATTTAATAATTACAAAAAATTATTTTTCCAATAGTTTCTCAGTATTATTTTAATTGTCTTACTATTTCGATTTGTCTATATTATAATACTAAATTTTTAATTAGTCAAGCGTTTGACTAAAATTGACCAGAATTTTTTTAATATATATCCTTTTTATTCTTTGCTGCTCCGTACTACTACTCCCGCAGATAAATTTAGAGTTAGTTTAAGTAAAATATTTTTTATAAACTTCTACTGTCACCAATTCTTGCGGCAGCCGAAGATCATTTTCCCAGGCACGTTTTAGCTCGGATCCAAGCTCAGCATATCCTTCAGCTTCAAGTTCAGTCAGCACCTCCACTAAAACCTGCTGATTTTTATTCTGCTGCTTCTGAAAAGGATAAAATCTTTCACTCTTTTCTAAAAGCAGCCGGTAATATTCTCCCAGTAATTTGATTTCAAAATCAGGATAGTTATTATTTAAACTCTTATAAATTGCCAGTCCTTCGGGATCCAGATCACCGGCATAGTAAATATTCAATTCCTCAATTTTCTGCTGACGCTGACGTAAAACTTTTTTAGAATTTTCAAGTTCTCTTCCCTTTTTACCCACTTCTACACCAATCAGCTCCTCCAGAAAGCTAAAACTCCTGATAATTTTCTTACCCTGACCATAGATTACAGTATCAAAATCAAGGTTAAAAATATTCAATCCTGCAGCCAGAGCTTTTTTGGCGCCAATAAAGGCTGAATGGTTTTCCATAATCAAAATATTATTGATCTGATTGGGTTCTAATGTCCAGTAAACAAAAAGGTGATTGTACTGCTGTGCCTTTAAGTCATCCAGACTCAATTTCAAGTTGCTTAAAAGTTTCTTCCCTGCAGCTTGGCTCAAAAACTTCTCATCAGCAAATAATTCCAGGGAACGCTCCTCTCTACTGACCCATTCCCGCTCATTTTTACCGGCTAAAAAATTGGTCAGCTTAAAAAGCTTTTGCTTTAACTCTTCTGTCTGCTGATCAGATCTTTTTAAATAATAGCTGAGGTCAAGCTGGCGGGATAGTTTTAAAATCTCCTTATCAGTCCAACCTGAACTCTGCACTCTGATGAGCTGCCACCGTTTTTTAAGCCGGGGCTGCCGCTGGTTGAAATCTGAACTTTTTATTACTCTAATTTTCTGATCAGCTTCCAACTTTTTTAAAAACTGATAGAGATTCTTATAACCACCAACTGCCTGATAAGCAGAAACACCTCCCAATCTGGATTTAATATAATTTTCTAAATCTATCAAGCAAAAGCGAATCCTGCCTCCAAGCTCATCTTTTTTAAATTTATCAAAAAGTTTAATCCACTTTTGCTCGTCTTTCACCATAGATCACCTGCCCCTGTACTACTCCCCGGTTGCGCTCAGTATCACCAATCTCTAAGGCCCAGAAGACCGGGAAGCGCTCACTTATTTCTGTCTTAATAATCTCTGGCGCAGCAAAAGCGACCAGCTGAAAATTAAGTTTGTCAGCAATTTTAAAGATCGGATCCAGTACATGGGCTGCTGACGCTTTACCAAAAGGATTATCCAGAAAAAGCACTGTCCAGGGATTAGATTTGTCAAAGCGCTGTTTTTTATAATTTAGAAGCATCATCATCATAAAAGCATTGATAGAAAGTGACTGACCACCACTTCCTTCAGGTCCATTACCTTTACCCTGAATCACCGATTCCCAGTCAGAATAGAAATAATCCTGGGGTCTGGCATGTAAAAACTCATTTTTTTCGGTCATTTTATAAACTTGAAGTACCGGGTAGCGGCCGCGCAGAGCTCGGGAGAAAAGTGCTGCATCTCCACAGAATTCTTTAAGTTTATAATCAGGGAGCTGCTCAACATCAATCTCCTCTTTGTTAAATTTATTGATCAACTCTAAAAAATATTCCTTAAGTTCTGAAATTACCTCTTCCTCATCATCAGGCAGCAGATCATCACGACGCAGTCTGACTAAAGGAAAGGCAAAACCCCGCTGATTGTGATAGACCATGTTGCTAATCATTTCCTTCATCGAAGTTATTAACCTCATTACATGAATGGCAGAGCGCTCAGCCCACTGCTGTCTGGCCTCCTCTGCTTCCGTCTTATTGCGATCAATTGTATTCAATTCATTATTAATATATTCTTTAAATGAATTGAGCATCTCAAAGTTGTACTGATAATCACTGGCCCTAAAATTATGCAGCAGTTTTTCATTAATGCTGTTTTTTAATGTATTATTTTCAACTACATCTTTAACATCGTTTTTAAATTTATAAAAATTATCTTCAGTCTTTTCGCGCAGACTTTTAAGCTTATTTTCAATGTTTCGATAGTCATTTTCCCAGCTTTCAATTACTGCTGCTGGAGAATCTTTGAGTTCTTCTTTAATCCCGGCATTAAGTTCCCCCTTTGCTGATTCAAGCTGATAATATTCCAGTTTATTGCTGAGATTATTATAGGTCTGCAGTTTTTCCTGATAATTTAAAATCATTTCTTCCAGTTTGGAGAGATAGTCCTTATTTTCACTCAGTTCTTTTTTAATTTCCAGTTCTTTTATATTTAGTTCTACTTCCTCCCAGTTCTGAACCGAGCGCTGAAAACGCTCTTTTATCTCAGCAGCCTTTTCTTTCAGTTCATTTTCTTTTGTCTCCAGCTGGCCCCTGCGAACTAAGATCACTTCTTTTAAAGTTTGAGCTTGCTGAGTCTGTTTATTAAGCTGTTCTTTAATTTCTTCCAGAGCAGTCTTAAGCTGGCTTTGATTTTTGAAATCATAGTCACGCTCTTCCCAGTCAGCTGCCAGCTGATTTAATTCTGTTTTAGAACTATTAATATCAGTTAAAAGTTTCTGCAGCCCTTCTTCCAGATATTTGAGCTCAGCTGCCTTTTCTTCTTCTTTTTTCTGGAGTGAAATTATTTTTTCGTGATTTTGATAACACCTATGCTGACTAAATTTATACAATTCAGGATACTGTTTTAGAGGGGAAATATTTAATTCTTCCTGATTAAACTCACTCTCAAGTTCAGCCTCCTGCTCACTCAATATTTCATTTAATTTAGCAGCAAAGATCTGATAATCCTGAAACCAGTTCTGAAAATCATTTTCCAGCTGCATTTCCTCTTTCTGATTTCTTTTCTGTGCAGCTTTGTTTTCTTGGAGCAGCCCCTCCAGACGAGCAATTTCATTCAAAGCCTCCTGGTAACGATTTTCTTTGTTTTCTAAATCTCTTCTGGCCTCCAGATAAGCCTCAACCTTTTCCTGATTTTCATTTATTTTTTTAAGCTCTTTTTCTTGATTCTGATATTTCTTATTTAAGCGGCTAATTTTTTCTTCAGAATTTATAATTTTCTGCTCATACTTTTTAATTTCTGTCTGCAGGCTTTGCAGTTCCGATTCTTCTTTTTCAAGCTCAGTTTTTATTTCAGCTGCTGAATCTTCTGTCAGCATAGTTTCTGCCTGATAATTAAGCTGATTTAGATTTTTAAGTTTTCTCTCCAAAATAGAAATAGTTTCTCTGATCTCAGCTTCTTTATTTTTAAGGCCGCTGAACCAGCGTTCAAAATTATTTTTATCTTCAGTAAAATTCTTTTCTTTGCCAGTCAGCAGTTTAAAGGGCAGCTCAGAATCTCCGCCATCCAGCTGATGATTAATAAAGATCGGAACTGCATAGTGAGAAATTTCGTTTAGAGTAATATTTGCTTTAATCTTTTCCCAATCTGACTCATATACTACCACCAGTCCATAAGGGAGCTGAGGATAGTCCTTTAAATATTTTTCGCGATCATCAACCAGTTCAAATAAAAATTGACTGCCGTAATAGACTCTAATATCCAGCTCTTTAATCTGCTGATAGAGCCTTTTCTGCTCCAAACTGGCCACCCAGTATTCTCTGTCATTTAAGTTTAAATCAAGCTGAAGCTCAAACTTATCTGCATTCAGTTCCTGCAGGCTTTCCTTTTTCTCACTAATTAATTTCAATAGTTCATTTTTCTGCTGCTGCAGCCACTGTTTGCTGTAGAATTCTTCAAATTTATCAAGATTTAGACTTTTTAACAGCTGAGCAAAAAGCTGTTCCTCTGCCTGCTGCTGCTTTTTTAATTTTTTACTTAAATTATCAGTTACAATCTTTTTTGAGGCAGCCTCAACTGCAGTCTGCTGCTTTTCTTCCTGCAGATTCTCTTTCTTTAGCTGCTGCAGCTTTAAATCTTCTTCTAGACTTTCCAATTTAGAATTTAATTTTTCTATATTTTTTTTCAGATTCTGCAAAAGATACTCTGGAGTTTCCAGCTCAAGCGGATTAAAAAACTGAGCCAACTTCTCTTTTTCCGCTTCTAAATTTTTCGCTTGATGTTCATATTGAAGCTTTATCTGCTGCTCATCTCTAATTTTCTGCTCCATATTTTTTTCTTTATTTTCTAGTTTTTTAAGTTCCTGTTTTAGATATTTCTGATAAGAATAATAACCAGCAGCTGACTGCTTGATTTTAGCATTTAAATTTTCTATCTCTGCTGCTGTCTGCTCCTTTATTTTTTTAATCTCTGCTTCCAGATCTTTAAAGTCCGATCTTTCTTTTAGCGAATTAATTTTTTCTCTGCTGGCAGCAGCTGCTGCTTCCAGATCTTTCAGTTCTAAATACTTTTTATTCAGCTGAAGCTGTAGTTTTTCTGCTTTCAACTGTTCAAGCTGCTCTTTTAACTGCTGATGTTTTTTCTCATCCTTTTCCTGTTCTGCCTTAAGTTGATCAAAAGACCGCAATTTTTTAACATATTTTAAATTTTCCGCCTCAAAATTAAGCTCTCTGATCCTATTCTCAGTCTTCTCTTTATCACGCTGACTGCGACGAAACTCATTTTCTAAAAAAGTTTTTCTATCTGCAATTCCGCGCAGATAATTATTTCCCCGCTCTCTAATCATAGCTTTAGTTTCTTTAAGCCTGAGACCCTGTTCAGCATTATTTAAAAGAGGATCAACCATCTGAGAGAGAGTTTTTAGATCTTCACGCCGGGATAATAGCTCAGGTAGATTATGGGCAATCTTTACATTATCTACAAAAATATTAAGCAGCGAATTTTTCTCCCGTTCATTATAGTAACTAATACTCTCGCTGACTGCAGGAATAATTAGCTGATCAAAAAGTGCCTTATTATCCTTAGCCTGCGAAAAATATTTTTCCAGGCCTCCCTCACTGCGGTTGATGTTTTTCATAATATCCCACTCAGAGCGGTAAATACCGTGGCTGCTTAAATACTGATAATATTCGGAATTAAGCGGCTCAACTGCAGTTTTTGAATACTTAATAAAATCAGCCCTATTTTGATCGATAAATTCCTCCATCCGCTCATATTCCAGCACCTGATCACTGCTTTTAGTATAAAGGGGAAGATTTGTTAAACTAAAACGGCTCATACCCTGATACTGATGGGTATAGAGAAAGTATTTTAGCCCTACCTTTCCCTCCTCATCATTAGTGCTCTGCTGCTTGTGTGCAGATACACAGATTCCAGTCAAAAGTTTTTTATCATCAGCTCCATCAAGGCTCCATTCCAATCCAACATGGAAGGTATAGGGCTGAAATGATTGATAACGATCATAAAACATTCCCTCAAGCTTATTCCCATTCCGTTTTCCCCAGGCTGTTCCAGGAATCAACAGCTGAAAAATCAGCTGCAGCATTACTCCTTTACCACTCCCATTTTGCAGAGTAAAGAGGCTGTGATCAGATTCCAGGTCAAAGATTGAGTTGCGGTGCTGTTTCTGAAAACCATCATATTTATTTCCTGTAATTCTAATTTTGTTCAGTCTGGGCATGCTCATCTTCCTCCTCTAGCTCGTTTCTGCTTTCTAAAATTAAATCCATAAACTTATTGTAACGTTTCTGGCTGTGGTAAAGCTCATCTAAACGTTCATATAACTCGGCTTTAGGAATCAGCTTTAATTCATCACTCTGATCAATAATCAGACCCTGTTCAGTCAATGGTTTAAGTGCTGTGTTAATAAAGGAAAGTCGATTACCTTTAGTCCTTGTCACATCTACTTTTTCCTCTTTATTAAGTCTGTATTCACTAAATTCTGTCAGCCAGAGCTCAGCTACCTCCTCTACTGCAATTGACCAGTTCTGAGTAAAACTATCCTCTTCCTTTTTGCGTTCCAGCCAGCTCTCTAAAGTTGAGGTCACCAGATCAGAAAGTCGATGATAGGAAATCCCTTCTTCTTCCCAGCGAATCCGGACATGACTTTCCTTATCAACCTCTGCTAAAAAAATTGAAATAATTATATTGGCCAGATAAAAGTAGCGCTTACGTTTCAAACCCGAATACTCCTTTTTCTGCTTCATCTGGGTATAGGAGTTGGCAAAACTCGAACCTCTGGCCTTTGAAACCAGATGCACATTTTTAGCTGTGGAAAAAACTCTCAGTCCGGCTTCTGCTGCCATTGTATTAACTATATTATGTACCTCACTGTTTGTCCTGTACTTTTCTGCCAGGGGATCAGAAACTGAAATAATCTGTTCTTCTAAAAGTTTGAAAAATAATGCTGAACCATTTTCTAGTTCTTCCTGATTAAAGGCCATTTTAATCTTCCTCCAGATAAATTTTATAGGGTGAAATAATAAATTGATCGAGCAGGTTTACTTTTTGGCTGCTGCCTGTAAGCCTTGCCGAAACTTTTCTAGCTTCCAGGTCAGCCAGTTCCGGTTCAGCTTTAAGCAGCTTATTGAATAAAAGCAGCCGTTCATCCAGCCCCGGATATTCTTCTACATTTTTTAATCTAATATCGGTAATAATAAACATCATAAACAGCTCCAAATTAAGCTGCTGGCTGAGCCATTTTTCTTTTTGAGATATACTAAGCTGATTAAGTTCTGTAAGTTCAAATTCTCCCTTTTCTTTTAGTTCAAGAAAAATATCCCGCCAGAGTTCAACAGCCAGTTCCCAGTCAATTTCCCGTTCTGGAGCTGATTCAATCTCCATTACCTCAACCTCTCCTTCACTTTCTTCAAGATAACTATAGAGCTGCTGTTCTGACCAGGCCCAATCCAGAGGAAAAATGAAGTCCTGCTCCGGTGAAAATATGGGATTAAGCATTGTTTCCAGGTCTTCAATCTTTGGCAGCCCTGATTTAAGCACTGTATTCTGCCAAAAATCCTTCTTAAAACTCAAACGTGAGGTCTGCCAGAAAATATCAGGATTTTCCCGTCTCAGCTGCAGTTCTAAGGATAAATTAGAAACTGTCAGTTCTGCCAGATAGTCATGAAGAGCTCGGGCCCGCTCAAGTTCTTCAAATAAGAGTTCTCCTTCTTTTTGATTAGCATCTTCAAAAGTATCCAGTCTATCTCGCCAGACAAAGATGTCACTGAAAACTTTTTTCTCTTCTTTAAACTGTTCTCTAACTTCAGCCTCAGTTCTTCGCCGCCTCTCCTTATAGGCAGAAAAAATCAATCCAGGATTGCGCAAAATATCTTCCCGCCAGTCCTTTTCCTTTTTAATCAGATTGCGAACCCTGGCAATTAAATTGCTGACACTGCCCTTTGCCTCCTTAAAGTTGCCGTTTTTGATTAACTGCAGGGTATAGAACTGTTCTAAATCAAAACCAAATTCCTGCAAGATCTCTCGAGTGATAAAAATAATCTCCTGTGAAATTTCTGAGAGCCTGTAGACAGTACTACCACCTTCCTGCCAGTTTGAAGCTTCCCGGTCAGGAATTAAATAGCGGTATTTAAAATCTTTAAACTCAGCTGAAGTTTCATCGTAAATTTTGACATGAAAATATGACTGCTGTTTGGGATCCCCTGAGTAAAGAACCCCATCCACCAGTCTTTCGACTTCTTCCATATTTATTCTAAGCTGCATTTCCTTTAAAATGTCAGCGGTCAGCTGGATCAAATCACTGCGGCTTCGCTGATCATTGTTATTTATCTCGCGTTTAAAAACCTTAAGCAGCAGGTAAAGGGCAATTTGGTGTGAATATTCGTTTAGTGTCCCTGTATCCATTCCCTGACCCAGTTCTGCTATTGCTTTAGTCTTTTTTAAACGTTCATGTAAACCAGTATTAGCTCTATCCATAAAAACCCTCTCCAATTTAAATAGCTTCTTTCTCACTTAGTAATGAGTTTATCCATTTCTAAGTTACTTATTTTTTAAAATTAACTTACATTAATTATTATTCTATTTAGGAGAGGGTCTTCCTGCTTTTAGAGCAAAATTCACTTCAGTTCATCAACTTCACCTTTAAATATTTTATTTAAGATTAAATCCTCATACTTTTCTACCATTTGATCCAGCATTTTTTTAGCTCCTCTCATCTCAGCTTAACTTTACTCATCTAGCCGTTTTTTTATTGTTGTTCTAATCATATTGAAAGCAGAGTAATATTTCAATGATTTTTAGCCTTATATTGCTGGATACAAGAATTAAAAAAAGCTCAGTCAACTTTTACTTTAGGTTTCTGAGCTTTTTTATTTTAATTATAAACTCTTAATTTTTTCCCAGACTTCCTCATTAACTGGAATTCCTTTTTCTCTGTTCTCCTGTCTTCTCAAATATGTTCTTTCCCCAGGATAGGTCGGTCTTGCTTCAGGATCAACTCTTTCGGCTGAATGAATAGAATCTATTGTTTCTTCGATTCTTTCTTCTTCAATTTTCCCTTCCATATCAAAGACCAAAAAGAGCTGAGAAAGTGCATATTCTCTTTCCTTTTGCCCAATCAAAAATGTATCTAAACCATTTGATAATAAAGAAGCAAATAAATCAAGCATTATTGAAAGTCCGGATCCCTTCCAGTAACCTGTAGGAATCGGCCTTACTGCCTCCAGTATTTCTTTGGGATTAGTAGTTAACTCACCATTTTTATTATAGCCTCCCGGATAGGGAAGTTCTCTGTCATCCATTGCATACTGTTCTAATTTTCCGTATGCATACTGAGAAACCGCCATATCCAGAACTATGTGCTTTTCCTGACGAGGAATTGCCATTACCAGTGGATTATTTCCAATTTTACATTCTTTTGCTCCCCAGGGTGGTAAATTAGGAAGAGTATTGGTAAAGCAAATTGCAGCACAACCGGCTTCCGCCGCCTGCCAGCCAAAAGCACCCCCACGCATCCAGTGATTTGTGTTTCTCAAAGCCATCACAGCAATCCCTTCTTTTTTGGCTTTTTTTATTGCCTTTTCCATCACCAGTTGAGCATTTAAATTACCAGGGCCGAGATGACCATCGTAAATTTCTATATTACCATTTCGATCAACTAATTCTGCTTCGGCTTCAATATCTATATAACCCTGATCTATCATCTCTATAAATCTAGGAAATCTATTTACTCCATGTGATTGAAAACCATCAAGACTGCTGTCAGCAAAGTTTTTAGCTGCTTTTTTAGCCTTTACTTCAGCAAAACCTCTGTTTAAAAGAATCTCTAAAAATTTATCATATAGTTTTGAGTACTCAAGTCTCATCTGAATCCTCCTCTGGATTTTATTAATTATAAATATTTTTCTTCTATTTCCTCTATACTGGTTTTTAATTTTTTCACTTCAGAAGAGCCAATTTTTCCAATAGGTTCTCTACTGTAAGTTGCTTTAAACCCTCTAAACTCAAGCGCCTTTTTATAATAGGCTAAATTACTACCTCCTTTTAAAACACTTCCAATTACTGTAGTAGCCTCCTGCATCTTTCTTGCTGTCTCTAAATCTCCCTGCTGTAGAGATTGATAAAGCTTTACAAAAATTTCTGGAAAAACATTAGAATGACCAGAAACTACTGCCTTTGCTCCGTAGAGAAAAGCTGGATAAGCAAGCAAATCGTTACCCATCACAATCTCAAAATCTTCACTGCTTTGATCAATCAGCTGATAAAGTCTTTCTATATCTCCCATACTATTTTTGATTCCAATAATATTTTTTATCTCTGAGAGCTCAGCGACTGCTGCCGGCAGCAGATCATTAGTAGTATAAGACGGAAGATTATATAAGTAAAGATTTAGTTCTGGTGCTGCCTTCTGGGCCAGCTTCTGATAATATTTAATCATCTGCTGCTGCGAAAAATGATAATAATAAGGTGTTACTGCCCCCAATCCAGCAATATTTAAATTTTTAGCGAAGTCAATCATCTGATAGGCATTTTCCATTTTTAGATCCCCTACATGCATAAAAACTGGAATCTTATCAGAAACATTTTTAACAACAGCTTCAGCCACAGCTTTTCTCTCATCCAGATCCATTAAGAACACTTCTGCTGCTGTTCCTAAGATATAGAGAGAATCAACTCCACTTTTGATTAAAAAATCAAGGTGATCAATTAAAAATTCAAAATCAATTTCTCCATTTTCCTTAAATGGTGTCATTAAAGCAGGTGAAATTCCTTTTAGTCTGTTCATTTTCCATCTCCTCGTTGATTGAAATAAAATTTTGATTTCCTTATTTAAGTTAACATTAGCCTAAATATACTTTTATAAACAATTACTTTAAATCTTATTAATTAAATTATATACTACTTTTAACAATTTAAAAAGAAAAACAGCCTTCAACTAAAGAAGGCTGTTAAATAATTATACTCTTAATAAACAATAAAATCTTACGAATTAAAGTCTTTTGATACTAAAGATTTATTCTTGCTTTTCCAACTTTTTGGTTGAATCCCTCACTATCAACTCAGTATCAATAATTTCAGCCTCTATCTTTTCTTGCTGGTTATTAATTAGCTCTAATACCATATCAGCAGCCTCAATTCCCATTTCCTCTTTTTTCTGTCTGACTGTGGTTAGAGCTGGATTTAAATACTGGCTGATTTCAATATCATCAAAACCGACAATGGAAAAATCATCGGGAACATTAAGTCCTGCTTCCTCAATGGCTTTCATAGCTCCCACTGCAATTTCATCACCCATACAAAAAATAGCAGTAGGACGGTTATTCAGCTTTAAAACTTCTTCCATTGCCTGATAACCACCATCAACACTAAACTTACCCTGAATTATCCAGTTATCTTTAACTTCTAGATTTTGAGCTTTCATTTCAGCTTTATAACCTATTAAACGTTTTTGAGTTGGTACTGTTATTTCCTCACCTTCAATAACAGCTATTTTAGTATGTCCAAGCTCTGCCAGATGTCTTACTGCTTTCCGGGCTCCCTCTTCATTATCAGAAATTATATAAGAAGCTTTTTCATCCGAAATATCAAGGTCAATAAATACTGAAGGTATTTTAGCATTTAATAATTCAGACAGTTTTGGATCATCTTTAGGCATCCCCATTAGAATAGCACCATCAACATTGCGAAACTCACACTTTTCTAAATAACTAAACTGGTCTTCCCAGTTAGCAGAAAAGAGAATCATATCATAATTATTTTCCAGCAGTCTTTCTTCAAGTCCTGAGATAATACCTCTAAAGAAAGGATGTTTTACACCACTGTCCTGATGATCTTTAAAAAAAAGTCCAACTAAAAACGACTTATTTGTTCTTAAAGATTGGGCATTTGCATTTGGACGATAATTATTTTCCTTAATTATTCGTAAAACCTTTGCCTTGGTTACTTCCCCAATATCATCGTAACCATTCATAACCTTAGAAACAGTAGCAACTGAAACCCCTGCTTTTTTGGCAATATCTTTAATTGTCAGCATTCAAATCAATCCTTTATTTTGATTACTATATTTCCCCTATTTTCTCTACTTTTTATTTTATCATTAATTTGCTTAAAATTACAGCCTTTTAAAGAGTTTTTGATATTTTGTCGAAGATTATCCGAAATTGATTTCGTTATAAGAAAAAAATCGGCTGCAGCCGGGTAACAAATTTGCCCGTTCTGCTGCCGATATAAATAATCCTATCCTATTCATTTTAATTAAAGTCTTCTATTTATAAACTTCTATTCTTTCTGCTAAAGGTTCATAATCTTTTTCATCCGGCTCTTCGACCGGATTTCCAAATGGCATCTGAGCTACAAATCGCCATTCTTCTGCTACATCCCATTCAGCCTTAACATCCTCTTCTATCAACTCAGTATAATGCTGTAGAGAAGCTCCCAGTCCTTCAGCTTCCAGCATAGTCCAAATATTATACTGAAGCATTCCTGTTGAATGCTCAGACCACCGGGGAAAATTATCACTGTAGAGAGGAAAACGCTGCTGTAAATCCTCTACTATTTCCATATCTTCATAAAATAAAACTGTGCCAAAACCGCTTCGAAAACCATCTATTTTATCTTTTGTTGAATCAAATTCTGACTCTGGTACCACAGGTCTCAAATTTGATTCTACTATATTCCAGAATTTATTATGCTGATCATTAAAAAGAAGAATCACTCGACCTGTCTGAGAATTAAAAGAGGTAGGAGTATATTTTACTGCATGTTTAACTACTTCTTCTATCTTTTCCTCTGAGACTATCTTTTGATCATCTATATTATAGTAACTTCTTCTTTCTTTTACTGCCTGATAAATATCTTTTGCCATCTATAAAACCTCCATTTAATTTTGTGATTTTTATGTAAAAAGCCTGGCTTTTAGAGCCAGGACTTTTTGAGAATATATATTGGAAATCTATTTCATTAACTTAAATTAACCAGTTAAAATTAATTTTACAGCCGCCAAACTAATTATTGAGTCGATTTAATTCCTGCAGCAACTCTAGCTACTCTCTTAGCCAGTCTGCCTGCAACATTTAGATCATCTTCTGTTGGCACTTTACTACCATCACTACCTGCTACTGTAGATGGACCATAGGGAGAACCTCCATGCATATTATCTTTACTTAATTCTGGATTCTGCCCGTAAGTAGAGCCCACAAAAATCATACCAAAGTGGAGCAATGGCAGCATTGAAGATAAAATAGTGCTTTCCTGTCCACCATGGAGTGTGTTAGAACTACTCATGATACCTGTAGCTTTGTCTTCAAGTTTTCCTTCAGCCCATAAACCACCAGCTGTATCAATAAACTGTTTTACCTGGGCTGGCATATTACCAAAACGAGTTGGAATACCCCAGACAATCCCATCAGCCCAATCAAGGTCAGCTAAAGTTACTTCCTCTACATCTGACTGAGCTTCCTGAGCAACCTGGTAAGCATCCTGACCAGACATTGCCTCTCTGGCAGCTTCCAGTTCAGGGATTTTTCTCAATTTAACTTCATAATCTTCATTCTCTTCTGCAGCATTTCTGGCTGCTTTAGCCATTTCAAACATGTGACCATAAGAACTGTAATATGTGATTAATAATTTAGTCATTAATAAAACCTCCTGTTTAAACTATCAATTCTATTGAATTTATAGATTTATATATCCGAGTTATTTACTCTGAATTATTCTTAAAAAAATTTATATAAATTATCCCTTTTACTAAAAGGGATAATTGATAACTATTTATTCTCTCTGGTATTGATACCAAAAAGTTTATACAATAAACATTTTCCTGAAAGCCCTGTAAAGAGAGGGATAAAGCCCAAAAGTCCAAAATAACGAACATTACCTTCTACAACGAAAAACATTGCCAAGAGCAAAATTCCAACAATAATTCTAATCCATTTATCAGTCTGACCTACATTTTTCATAAATATTTCCCCCTTTTTTGATATTGATTTTTATTTACTAATTATAAATTAACATCTTACCAGCTATATTTCTGTATTATTGCTTACAATTTTGTAATTAATTGAACTCAATCGAATTGTTTAAAATAATAATTTTTTTATTTTAAAATTTCACCGGCTTAAAATTTATCTGAAATCTTCTGCCAACTGCAGTACTTATTCTCCAGCCAGTCAATTCCCTTAAATAAAAAATAGCCGAGCAAACTGACTGCAATAATTCCACTATACATCTTTAAATAGTTAACCATAGACCAGCTGTTCATTATATAATAGCCTATTCCATATTTAACAGCAAAATTTTCTGCAAAAAATAAAACAGCAATACTGGTTCCAATAGTAATTCTTAAGGCAGTTAATATCCCCGGTAAAACAGCAGGGAAAACTAAATGACGATAGATATCAATTCTATCCATTCCCAGTGAACGAGCAGATGCAAAATAATTACTATCAATACCTCTTACTCCGTCTCTGGTAGTTACTATAATCTGAAAAATCACTATTACAATCAGCAGTATTATTTTTGAACGATCACCAAGACCAAATAAAAGCATAAAAACTGGCAAAAAAGCAATTTTAGGAATTGGATAGAGCAAATAAATCAAAGGGGATAGAAATTTATCTATTTTTTTATGCATTCCTGTTAAAAGTCCGATACCGACCCCTAAAAAAAGAGAAATAGCTACTGCAACAAAAATCCGATAAAAACTCATTAAAAGGTGGGGAAGAATTTCGCTGCTGAAATTCATCAAAAACACTCTAATTACTGCCCCTGGAGAAGTAATAATTGAGGAATCAACCGTGAAATATAATATATACCAGATCCCAATAATTAAAAGTAGGGCATAAAAACTATTATACTTCTCTTTTTTCATGCTGATTCTCTCCTCCATATTCTAAAGTCATTTGTTTTCTTAGTTTTTTTTGCAGTTCAAAGAATTCTTCTTTTTCCCGTAAATTTTTCTGGCCAAAGTGTGGATTTGATAAAATATTAACTATTTGTCCTTCCCGGATTACTGCAATTTTGTGGCCTAAAAAAGCCGCTTCCGCAATATCATGAGTAACCAGTACAAAAGAAAAATTATCTCTGCTGTGAATTTCTAAAATTAAATTCTGCATTTCTTCTCTGGTTAAAGCATCTAAAGCTGAAAATGGTTCATCCATTAATAATAAATCAGGAGCCAGAACTAAGGATCTCCCAACAGCAACCCGCTGTTTTTGACCTCCACTTAATTCAGCCGGATATTTATTCTTGAATTCAGATATTTTTAACCTTTTTAGAGCCAGATTAACTTTCTTCTCTATTTGTTTTTTAGCACAGCCTCTTATTTTAAGACCTAAAGCCAGATTATGGTAAACTGTTTTCCAGGGAAAGAGACCGTAATCCTGTAAAATTACTCCGGTATTTTCTCTAATACCACTAATCAATTTTGATTTAATTTTAATCTCTCCCTGATCAGCCTGTTCCAACCCGGCGAGAAGATAAAGAAGAGTTGTCTTACCACAACCGGAAGGACCGATTATGGCAAGACTTTCTCCTTCTTCAAGCTGAAAATTAATATTATTAAAAAGACTTTCCCCATTTTTTAAAATAGCAAAAACTATCCGTACTGTCACAAGGGTAAAGAAAGCCTTAAATTCTTTTGTGATCGACGTTTTTTGT